>JALWHQ010000029.1 GCA_026983525.1 Anaerolineae bacterium
GTATTCCACCATGTCCTTATTGCGCGCGGTTTGCTCCGGGATGACCTCGTCGGGTGGGTAGAAGTAATAGGTGGAGGAACGGGGTGGGTAGAGTTCGACCGTCCAGGTGGGGATGCGCAGTTGGCCGTAAACCCAGTCGTCGGATGTGCCGTCGGCCACGTACAGGTCGCTGGCCTGCATGGGGGTGTACCTGCTCAGGTGGGCCATGTGCGTGCCCGCCCGCACCATGACCTGGTAATCGATGGGGTCCATATCGGACGGGACATCCTCGTACGTGTAGCCGTAGGGCCAGAGAACTAACTCGCTGAAACTGTGGAAGTTGAGGGAGATGCGGATGGAGGGATGGGCCAGGAAGAAATCGCGTATCGCGCGCGTCTCGGGTTCGGAAAAGGGGCCCATTCCGCGATACGTTTCGGACATGGGAATAGAACTGGAGCCCCCGCAGCACCCCCACTTGTAGCCGAAATTGCGGTTTAGATCGACACCAAATGACCCATCCGGATTACGACGTCGGTTCTTGCGCCACCACTCGTACACCCCCGTCTTCCTGATGTCGTACTCCACCCCGTCCGGGTTCGTCATAGGCATGATCCAGATCTCGCGCTGGTTGACCAGGTTGGTCACCGCGGGGTCGGTGCCGTAGTTCTCGGCCAGGTGGTGGATAATCCACAGGGCTTGTTCCGCGGTGAGGTGCTCCCGGGCGTGGATGTTGGCGAAGATGAGCACGCCCGGCTCCTGGGTGCTTTCGTCCTCCCTCACGTTGTCGCTGATCTTTACCACGTAAAGGTCACGTCCCTCGATGCTCTTGCCGTACGTGCTGACCTGGACGATGTGCGGGTATGCCTCGGCGACGGCCAGGATATCGTCCACCGTCTCCTGGTAATTGTGGTACCCCGCGTCCACGGGCGGGAAATCGAAAGGACGCACATCCAGCACGGGCCAACCGTCGCGCAGGAGGGCCCTCCATTCCTCCCCCCCGGCGAGCGCAGTAACCGTGCCATCGCGAACATCGACGTTGACGATGTCGTAGCCCGCGCGGACGAGTTGGGTGCGCGCCTCCGCCGTGGGCGCGTACACGGTAATCAGGTAGGGGGAAGGAGGTTGGGGAGGAGTAGCAAGCCCGTGGGAGGGCGTCGGTACAAGCAAGGGGGCGAGCACAGCAAGGAAAACGCCGAACAGGGTCAACATGCCCGTTTTGGGTGACCGTCGCATCGTATCTGTTTATTCACCTTCAGGTATTGGGCATCAGGTTTGTGGCACGTGATGCCGAGGGTATCACGGATTAGGGGGATGGACAAGTGGCCGGGGCGGGATTAGCGCTGCCAGAGGCGCGGGTCGAGCGCGTCGCGCAGGCCGTCGCCCACCAGGTTGAAGCCCAGCACCGCCAGGAAGATGGCCAGGCCCGGGAAGGTCGCCATGTACGGCGCGCTGAAGATGTACTGCCGCCCTTCGCCCAGCATCGCGCCCCACTCGGGCGTGGGCGGCTGCACGCCCAACCCCAAAAAGCCCAGGCCCGCGGCGACCAGGATAGTCGTCCCCATACTCAGCGTGGCCTGGACGATGATGGGCGCCATCGCGTTGCGCATGATGTGCTTCCAAATGATGCCCCAGTCGGAGACGCCCACACAGCGCGCGGCCTCCACATAGGTCTCCTCGCGCAGGGCCAGCACAGTCCCCCGCACCAGGCGAATGAAGGAGGGAATCGTCCCCACCCCCACGGAGATAATCACGTTCTGCAAACCCACCCCCAACACCGCCACCAGGGAGAGGGCGAGCAAGATGCTGGGGAAGGAGAGAAGGGTATCGGCCACACGCTGGATGATCATGTCCACTTTGCCACCGTAATATCCCGACACCGCGCCCAGCGGCACACCAACGACCAGGCCAATGAGCACAGCAAACACGCCAATAAGCAAGGAAAGTCGTGTGCCGTACAGAATGCGGGCCAGAATGTCTCGCCCCAGGTGGTCCGTGCCCAGGGGATGGGCCGGAGAGGGAGGGATAAGGGCCTGCGTAAGTCTTTGGGCTGTCGGATCGTATGGTGTGAGCACAGGGGCCAGAACAGCCAGAAGGGCAAACATGACCAGGATGCTCATGCCTACCAGGGCAGGACGATGACGGCGAAACCGCCGCCAGGTCAGGGCAAGGAGGGATTCCTTCCGCAGTTCCAGGTCACCAACCCCAGCCAGCGTCGCCTCAGCCATAGTGGATCCTCGGGTCAATGTAGGCGTAGAGAATGTCCACAATGAGATTGACCAGAATAAAGAGCGCGGAAAAGACCAACACAATTCCCTGCACTACAGGATAATCCCGCGCGAAGATGGAATCGACCATGAGGAGGCCAATGCCCGGCCAACCGAACACGGACTCGGTGAGCACTGCGCCCCCCAACAGGGCGCCGAACTGAAGGCCTATCACCGTGAGCACAGGAATGAACGCGTTTTGCAGCGCGTGGCGAAAGATGACGGTGCGCTCGCGCAGGCCCTTGGCGCGCGCGGTGCGGATGTAATCCTGGTTCAACACTTCCAACATGCTGGCGCGCGTCATGCGGGCCACCAGGGCCACGGAGAACAAGGCCAAAGTCAGCGAAGGCATGATGATGCTCGTGGGCTTGTCCGCGCCCGCGGCAGGCAGCCAGTGCAATTTGACGGCAAACACGATGATTAGCAAAAGCCCCAGCCAGTACACGGGCATCGAAATACCGATGAGAGAACCGAACGAGGCAATGTAGTCGAACAGGGAATAGCGCCTCGTCGCGGCGAGCACGCCCGCCGTTACCCCGAACACGGAGGCCAGAGCCGTGCTGACGAGCGCGAGTTTCAACGTGTTGGGCAGCCGCGCGGCCACCTCCATCAGCACAGGTTGGTTGGTGCGGGCGGAGATGCCCAGGTCCCCCACGAAGAGGCGCCCCATGAAAAGCACGTACTGGACAGGCAGGGGCTTGTCCAGCCCCAACTGCACGCGAATGCGCTCCACCTCCTCAGGGCTGGCGAGAAGGCCCGCAATGATGCGCGCCGGATCTCCTGGCAGCAGACGCATCAAAATGAACACAATCGTCGCCACCCCAATGAGGGTTACGAGGGCAGCCAGTAGTCGCTGGATGAGATAGTGGGTGAATCCGCCCATGGTTACCAGACGTTGGACGATGGACGATAGACGATGGACATCTATCGTCCATCGTCTATCGTCTGTGGTCACCTCCCATTACTTCGGGCGGGCGTACAGGGCGTCGAACTTCTCGTTGGGCAAGTAGGAGACGCCTGTTACCTTGGCCGAGTACACGATGGGGAAGCGCTGCACCCAGAGGAAGATCCAGGGCGCGTCGTCCCACACGATCTTGGACGCCTCGCAGTAGAGATTGGCCCGCACCTCGGGGTCTGTCTCCTTGGCCGCTTTCAGGATCAACTCGTCCACCTTCTCGTTCTTGTAGAAGGACGTCTCCAACCCGTTGGGCGGCGCGTAGGTGCTCAGGAACTGGAGCATCTGCTGGGCCGCGTCCAGGTAAGCAGGCGCCCAACCCAGGTAGTGGAGTTGGGTGTCGTTCTCCTCGGGCGGCTTGACGATGGTGGCCACGTAGGAGGGCCAGTCCATCGTGCTCACCGGCGCGTTGACGCCTACCTCAGCCAGGTAGCCAGAAATGGCCTGCGCGGCCTGGAAGTCCTGGACATAGCGGCCCGTGGGCGCGATGAACTTGAGATCCAGTTTCTCGTATCCCGCCTCCTTCAGCAGCGCCTTGGCCTTGTCGGGATCGTAGGGATACTCGCCGATCTTGCAGTACCCGAAGAGGCTCGGCGCCATGGGCGCGTCCATAGGATCCGCGGCCCCAAAGAGGACCTTGTCGATGATGGCCCGCTTGTCCACCGCGTAGTTGAGCGCCTGACGCACCCGCTTGTCTTTCAAAATGGGGTCGAGGTTGTTGATGGCGACGAAGATGGTGCGGTCACTGGGCGCGAGGAGCACCTCGACATCGGGGTTCTGTTGCAGAGCGGGAATGTCTGCCGCGGGCGGCAGGATGATGAGGTCCACCTGCCCGGCCAGGAGCAGGCTCTCGCGCGTGGCCGCCTCGGGCACGATGCGGAATTCCACCACATCGTAATAGGGCTTCTCACCCCAGTAGTCCTCGAACTTCTCTACGACGATCTTCTCGCCCTTGACCCGCTCCTTGAAGACGTACGGCCCTGTGCCCACGGGGTGCTGGGCATTCTTGTACGTGTTGCCGTACTCTTCCACCGACTTGGGCGAGATCATGCCCGCGGTCGTCCAGGAGAAGGCATTGACCAGAGGCGCGGACGGTTCCTTCAAGTTCAACTTCACCGTGTACTCGTCCACGACCTCCACGCTTTCGATGGGGGTGTAAGGCGCGCGGATGGGCACGCGCACGTCGGGATCGAGCATGCGGTCAATGTTGAACTTGACCGCCTCCGCGTTGAAGGGTGTCCCGTCGTGGAACTTCACCCCCTTGCGCAGTCGGAAGATCACCGTCAAACCATCGTCGGACACCTCCCACGATTCGGCCAGCAAGGGCTGTAAGTTCCCCTCCTTGTCAATGCGCACCAGTGTTTCGACCACGTAGTCCACCATGTTGCCCACGGTAGTGGTGGTCGTGGCGACGGGGTCCAAGGTGTCGGGGTCGATGCCCACCGCGATGCGGAAGGTTGTTTTCTCCGCTGGCTTGGGTTTTGATGTAGGAGTGGGTTGAGGGGCTTGAGTTGGTTTCTCAGCCGGTTGAGGCGTTGGTGTAGGCGTCGCGGCCGGAGCGCACGCAGCAACTATAAGGGACAAGACGAGAATGAAACTGACGAACGAAAGAATTTTCGGGTGGATTGAGAATCGGACGGCCACCTTTTGCTTCATTGTTCTCCTCCTTTTCTACTTGAGGAATAACTTAAAGATGCTCGGGTAGCATCACGGGGCAACTCTGCCTGGAGCATCCTCGCCATTGAGGGGAACGATATGCTGGTAGTATGCACATTCTAAGTGGGGAAGGGCGCGTTGTCAAACTATCTTTCATCACTCAAGCGTTACCAGCCTTCGAGCCGCAGCGTTAACGCTTTTGGGTTGTTTCGTTAACGCCTCCCCTGTTAAACTTACGATGAGGAGTTCCCATATGCTCGAAACCAACAACATCGAGGTCATCTACACCGACATCATTCTGGTAATGTGCCCGATGGGACGGCTGATGTCCTCACGGACAATGAGGATGGAAAGGAATCTTCCCTGGGCCTGACAGAAGCGGGCAAGCGAAAGCCCTACCGCCAGGTCAAATACTACAAACGCCGTAAGCAGTGGCTCTCCTGAGAGAGGCTAAGGTCGTATCAGCAGAGTTCCGAACTCTCCAAGAGTTCGGAACTCTGCTGCCCAGATTTCATCACTTTCGATGCCTGTGGCCGTCTATCGAAAGTCCGGTCAGTAAACAAGGGCTACATACGAGCGTTGTGGTTGAGTGTTAGGTGGATTGTACTCATACGCGCCTATATCGCAGACCACTTGCCCGTCGCCGTTGCCGTCCCGACGAGCCATACCCCGCTGGTCGGTGTTGGGACACGCGCCGTTATCTCCCGCGTCAACAGCCGGGCTGGACGGCTTCAGCGCGTGGGTTTCCCCTATTCCACCGTTGTAGGCCAGAGGAAGAATCTCCGGGTCCGTGTTACGCATGTCGGTGGAATGTGTTAGAGCACATGTGTTATCTGCCTCCACGTTATGGCCTTGTGAGATGAACGTTCCAATGCCTAAACAGGGCCCGGCGATGAGGGTATTTCTCAAGGTCAGGCGACCATCGTTGAGGATTTCTCTTACCCTATCAGCCGGGGATTCGACTCGATTGTTGGCCACGGTCACGTTGAGCAAGTGGGTTTCGCCCGCGTTGGCGATGCCTCCGGCACCGAAGAACGCTTTGTTTCCGCTTACCGTCACATTCACCAGTGTGGCCTTCGCGTTGGCCGTGATGTAGATGCCACCTCCCCGCCCATTTTCGAGTCCCGTGTTGTTCGCGATGGTCACGTTTTCCATGTAGGCTTGGTCTTCCACCAGGACCCCTCCATAGCCTCCTGGCGCGTCATTGTTGACAATGGCGCTGTTGGTGACGGTAACCGGGCCGCTACTGGTCAGCCCCCCTATCATGGTTCCACCGGCACCCTTGTTGTTGGTAATGACAACGTGATCGAGTGTGAGTGTCCCCCAGTTTGTAATACCGCCTCCTCGGCCGACATCCGTCCCCAGGCCGTTCCGAATCGTCATGCGAGATATGTGTACTGCCGCGCCATCGTAGATGGTGAAGACGGTGTCTTCCCCCCTACCGTCTACGATTGTCCGATTAGGGCCTGAGCCCACCAGTGTCACCGAAGTGAAGAACAGAAGCGTCTCCCGGAACACGCCAGGGCCAATGTGGATAACATCACCCTCTGCGGCTTTTATTCGTGCGTTGTTGATGGTACGACACGCTGTGCGCCACGTTTGGCAATCGTTGTCATCGTTTCCCCAGGTGGCTACATACCACGTCGTAGGAAGGGCGTTGGATTGTGCTTGTGAAACAGAGGCGCCCTGGAGCAGTGCGATGGTCACAAGAGTGATAAGGGCCATGTACAGGAATAGGCCGGTGAAACGGTTGAATAGTCTCACGGTTCCTTTCTCCTTATTTGTTAATTGAATTTTCCACACAATTTCCAACATTAAAGAGGGGGAGGGGAAGCGACACTTTACTTGGGCGGGCCTTCCTTGGGCCATTCAAATATTGTTCCGAACCCATCGGGATCGGCTGGAAGCAGAGGAAGCGGGTTTTCCTTTGCTCGGGGTAGCGTGTTCAGACTCGGGATGGACGCTGTCGCGCGAGCGCGTGTCACGCTCGACGGGGGCTCATCCCAGGCAATAAACCGGTAATCGTCGAAGTACACCGTACCCGGTGCATACTGAGAGGGCCAATTAACCACTCCAAAATAGCCGTTGTAAAGCAGGGTTGCATCGCGTACCGTGGTCAAGTAAGTATCGTTCACCAGCAAATGGATACTCGCTCCATCGCGTACTGCTTTGAGCGTGTTGCGCGCCGTTCCCGGTTCAATGGCGGAGGATGATATCCAGGCATCATTATCCGTGGTGTCCCAAGTCAGCGCACTCCAGCGTTCATTCGCGTAGAGGGCCAACGCATACTGCTGAGTGTCGGGATTCACCAGGAACGCGTAAAGGGAACTAAACGCATCGTCTCCTCCAAAGTAGAGACCGTATATGCTTGGATAGATACCTTCTTCTCGGCGAGCAACCACCTGGAAACTGCCGTTGGTGTAAGGTCCTACCGGTGCTGAATAAGCGCACACCCATTCGGGTTGTGTGACCGTCATGTACTCGCCATTTTGGTAAGTTGCCTGACAAACTTCATTACTCCCTGTGGGCCATCCACTGGCCGGGTTGGAGAAATCGTCTTCAAGAACGAGGGTGGATTTGGTTACTTTGAAGTCATCGAACAGACCAATTGATGTGTCGGCGACGTAATAGGATGATACAGCCAGCCCCACATATCCGTCATTGGGGAACGCATCATCTTGCACAGTAGTAAGGTCCAAGTTGTTCACGTAAAGGGTTATCTGCCCCCCTTGGCGTCGCACTTTGAGAGTGTTGACGCCTACACCCGGTTGAATGGCGGCCGAGAACGTGGCACTAATCAGAGTAGTCCATTGGCCGTTCTCGTACGCTTCGAGGGAGTACGTTTGCGCGGCCGGATCGACCCAGAAGATGTAGAACTGTGTTGGCATATCGGCTTTATTGCCCCCAAAGTAAATTCCGTACAGACTGCCGTCGGTCAAACTGTATTTGGATGCGTGGACTTCATAGACACCGTTCGGTTGAGAAGGTAAAGGCGCCGTTGCCAAGCATACCCAGTTGAGTTGTTGTGGCCCGATTGCGTAGATACCGTTGCTGTAGGCAAACTGACAATCGTACTGTATGCCCGTAGGCCAACCACTGGTCGGGTTACCGAAATCGTCATAAAAGATCCGTGGGG
>JALWHQ010000030.1 GCA_026983525.1 Anaerolineae bacterium
ACTCGGCCAGCGGGCGGGGAGCGCGAATCAGTAAGACGGCTTCGCCTTTCTCGTTGACGCGGAAAAGCCCACCACTATCGCGTTTGCCGTTGTGGATGAGCCACACCTGGTAGGCCTTGTCCTCAGGGACGGGGGGTAAATTGTAGACGTGGAGAAGGGCTACGTGCGTCTCGGGGCGCACGTAGAGCACACCCTCGGCCTGGGGCGCGGGCGCATCCCCACGCAATTCCACCGTCGGCGCTTCGGCAAGCACGGCCAGAGCCGTGGCCTGAACGCGCACTTCGCTCTCCAGCCGACTTGTCCGATAGAGGAGGAGCGCGTTGCTCAACAGTAACACGACGACCGCGGCCACAGCCGCGTAGCGCATCAGGCGGGGGAAGAGGAAGGCCGCGCGTCGGTGGGGCCGCTCCTCATCAAGCCACGGCACGTCGCCGATCTCACGGCGCAGGGTTTCGGCCAGGCGCGGGGGCGCCTCGACGGCCGGGATGGCGTAGAGCATGTCGTTTGCCAGGCGCCGATAATCGTTCAAGAGCGCGCGGCATGTGGCGCAGTGGAGGATGTGTTCTTCCACCGCGCGCGCTTCCTCCACGTCGGTGGCCCCTATCGCGTGCGCGGGGATCAACTCTTGGATTGTCTCGTGATCGTTCAACGTGCTCAATGTTCGCGTCCTTCTTCACCGAACCACATGGCCCGGAGTTTGTTCAATCCCAGGCGCAGGCGACTTTTCACCGTGCCCAGGGGCAGGTTCAGTTGTTCGGCCAGTTCCCTATGGGTCAGGCCGCCAAAGTAGGCCAACTCCACCACTTCGCGCTGTTCCGGGGGCAGGGCCTCGATGAGCATGCGCAACTGCTGCCCTTGCTCCCACAGCGCGTGATCGGCGCTCAGCCGCTGCAACTCGCGCGGCTGGGCCACCTCCTCGTTCGTGTCCTCGACGGTGGGACGACGTTTTTCGTATCGCAGCCGGTCGATGGCTGTGAAGCGGGTCACGCTCAGCAGCCAGGAACTGAACCGCCCGCGCGCGGGGTCGTACAGCGCGCCCTTTTGCCAGATTTTCAGGAAAACGTCCTGGGCGACCTCCTCCGCCATCTGCTGATCTCGGACGACGCGCAGGGCCATGCTGTACACCAAATTGGCATACCGCCGATACAGTTCCATGAACGCCTCGCGATCCCCCTGCGTCACGCGCTGCAGGAGGGTAGCGTCGTCCACTGACGAGGGAGCCATACCCGATCTTCTCCTTGCGGTGCAGGTCGCCCCCTCAGTGTACTAAGTATGAGGACAAAAGCAAGTCTACATGGGCAATAAGTCGACGATGGACCATAGACGATGGACGATGGCTTTAAATCGTCGTCTATCGTCCATGGTCCATCGTCCATCGTCTGTCGTCCTTACATTCGATGGTGAAAAATTTTTTGTTCATTTACTTAAGTCCCCCTGTTCGGCACAAGATCGCGCGCGCAAGGATCCCAATCCTTAATCGTCTCCTCCGGCCCCTTTGGATCTTTCGTCCGACCTCGGCCCGACGCCAAGATCCTCCTCCGGTCGGAGGTCGATTCCGTTCCGGGCCCGATGACACGGAGCGGCCTTTCGAGTAAAGTGGAATCGAAGGCTCAACGGACATGCTCATTGCGAAGCAACCAGCCAATTGGGAGGGAGACCTCATGTACGCACTACAAACGTTCGACCTGACCAAACGTTTCGGCGACCTTGTCGCCGTGGATCACGTGAACTTGAAGGTGCAGG
>JALWHQ010000031.1 GCA_026983525.1 Anaerolineae bacterium
ACGGTACGCCGCAACGGTCAGGAAATCGAACTGCCCGTGGAGGAGGTTCAGATTGGTGACGAGGTCATCGTTCGCCCGGGTGAAACCATCCCCGTGGATGGGCAGGTCATCGAGGGGGTATCCGCTGTCGACCAATCCCCCATTACAGGCGAGTCGGTCCCCGTCACCAAACACAAGGGGGATAAAGTCTTTGCCGGGAGCATCAACACGGAAGGCAGCCTGGTTATCCGCGTGACCAAGCGTGCTGAGGATTCCACGTTAGCCCGACTCATTCAATTAGTGGAGGAAGCCCAAAGCGAGCGCGCGCCCATGCAACGCTTCATCGACCGGTTCAGCCAACCCTACGCAACGGGCGTGGTTTTGGCTTCGCTGGCTTACCTGGTCCTTAGTTTGACCCTTCTCAATCGTCCCTTCTCTGACGCTTTCTACCGCACGATGACCCTCCTGGTAGTAGCGTCGCCATGCGCTCTGGTCATTTCCACCCCAGCCTCGATACTGTCGGCCATCGCCGCGGCGGCACGCAACGGCGTCCTCTTCAAGGGCGGCATGCACCTGGAAAATATGGCTCGCGTGCGTATCGTAGCCTTCGACAAGACGGGTACCCTTACGTATGGCAAGCCGCGCGTCACCGACATCGTGCCCGCGCCGGGGTACACGGAGGAGGACGTCCTCCGTCTGGCCGCGGCCGTGGAACGCCGGTCGGAACACCCACTGGCACGTGCTATCGTGTCCCAGGCCCAGAAGGAGGGGCTACTTCTCGACGAGCCGGAGGAATTTCGGGCGTTGGTTGGCAAGGGCGTCCAAGGCAAGGTCAACGGGCAACACGTGTACATCGGCAACGACCGCCTAATGGAAGACCTGGGCCGAACCGTGCCCGAACACCTCGAAGAGGTCGCTCGCCGCTTAAGGGATGAGGGCAAGACTGTCATGTGGGTAACGAACGAGCAGGTCGTTGGGCTGATCGCTGTGGCCGATGTGCCCCGAGCACAGGCAGCCAGCACCATACGCGCGCTTCGCGATATGGGCATCGAACGTGTAGTGATGCTCACTGGGGATCACAAGGAAGTAGCACAGGCCATCGCTCGACGGTTGGGCATCGATGATGTGTACGCAGAACTGCTTCCCGAGGACAAGGTTCGGCTGGTCAAGGAACTGGACACCCAAGCCCCCACGGCCATGGTAGGTGACGGCATCAACGATGCGCCCGCGATGGCCTTGGCATCGGTAGGGGTGGCAATGGGCGCGGCCGGCACTGACGTGGCCCTGGAGACGGCTGACGTGGTGCTTATGGCCGACGACTTAACCAAACTTCCCTTTGCCCTCGAACTCAGTAAGCGCGCCCGCCGCATCGTTTTCCAAAACCTCATCTTCTCAGTAGGGGTCATGGCAGCACTGGTCATTGCCACCTTGACGGTCGGTATTCCTCTTCCCTTGGGTGTGGTTGGACACGAGGGAAGCACAGTGGTCGTGGTGTTGAACGGGCTACGAATGCTGGGGTTCCGCGCTGAACAAGGCGCATATACACGCCGCTCTCACCCTGCTCGTGCGCTAACTTAAGAACGAGAGTAGTGTTCACGCATCAACACGTGCAGCGGGGGCGAGCCCTTGGCTCGCCCCTTATTAGTTCTCTACGCAATCCCCCGAGCAATTTCCTGGATAGCCCGGGCGTACTTGGACTTGGGGGCCATACGTACAGCAGGGGTCCCCATGTTCATCGAACGGGTCATCACCTCAGAATCGTA
>JALWHQ010000032.1 GCA_026983525.1 Anaerolineae bacterium
AAACTCCCCTTGGGGACGTCGAAACTCACATTGTCAACGGCGACCAGATCGCCGAATTTCTTGGTTACGTTAACCAGGGAGACATCGATTTCCTGCACCATAGCCACGTCTCCATCATGTGTGGGGTGTCCCCACAGAGAGGGACACCCCACAAGTTCTGTTGGTCAATCCGCCTTCGCGGCTTTCACCTGCTCGATGACCTCGGCTTCAATGTCACGCGCGTACGGTGGGAGAGGGAAATACCACTTGATAGTGGCCATCTTCTCCGGCGGCAGGCTCTCCTTCACCACTTTGGCCAATTCTGGAGAGGCCAGTTCGGCTGCTCCTTCCGAAGCCGTCTGGTAGCCAGTTTCGTTGATGATTACCGCGGCATTTTCGGGTTGCATGACGAAATTGATCCACTCGTAAGCCGCGTCGAGGTTCTCCGCACCCGCGGAAATGGCGAAGGTGTCATACCACCCCACCGCGCCTTCCTTAGGCACCACGTACTTGAACTTGGGATCTTTGACACTCAGGGTCCAGGCGATGGCATCCCAACTGGTACCGGTCCACACTTCCTCCTTGGTCACAAGTTCTTCCAATTCCTGCCGCGAGCCCCAGTAGGTACGCACAATAGGCTTACATTCGATGAGCTTGTCGCGCACTTTGTACATGACGTCGCGATAACTCTTCTCGTCCTTGACGGCCTCGGACGGATCCAGGCCCAGAGCATATGCAAACATGTAGAGCGTGTCGTACTTCAGGCGATATGTGACACGATCCTTGTATTTGGGGTCGCAAAGGTCCAGGTATGTTTTACCCGCGTCCGGGGCCTTTTCCGTGTTCACTATCATGGCCGTGGTCCCCCAGACAAAGGGCAGCGCGTACGGCTTCCCGTCGATAGAAGCCTGCTCGGTGATAGATTTCAGGTACGTTGGGTTGAACAGTTTAGTGTTCACCCGTGCCATGTCAATAGGCTGGTATATGCCAAACTCCTGCTGGGCGGTGACCACGTAGTTCAGCGTCGGTGATACCAGGTCAAACCCAACGCCCTTTGTCGCAGCCATTTTAGCAATCAACTCGTTGTTGTCGCCAATGTAAGTGATCTCCACTTTGATGCCGGTTTGCTCGGTGAACTTGTTGACCAGCGTTTCCGGCGCGTACCCCTCCCACGTCAACATGCGCAAGACGCCGCCTTTCTTGGCTGCTGGTGGTTGCGTGGGCGCCGCAGCCTTGGTGGGACGTGGGGCTTTCGTCGGCGCAGGGGTGGCGGCACCACTACAGGCACTCAGCAGCATGGACATCACCAACAAGATACCCAGAAATGTGAACACTTTGGCCTTCATGGTCCTCTCCTTTCTTTTGCCCAGGATGATGCTTGCACGGGTAGGACAAAGCGTACGCGGATTGAGAGACGGTGTGGGTTCTGTTGCGCTCTCCCCTCCTTTCTGGTGTGACAGAGAGTCGGTTTGCACGCCCAATGAATGTAGGGGGAAGCCCTCGTCATAGGTGGGGGATGTGTGAACAGTTAAGGCTTCCTATCAGTAGTATGATATATACCATAGCCATCTGGTATAGTCAAATTTTGGAATGGGCTATACAGGTTTAGATTCAACATGCTATGGGTGCCTACCGAGGTATGTGACACGCAACAGGAGCCCTCCCCTTGGGCCGGTAAGTAGATTGCCATTGATGGCTCTCATTAGATCCAGACCCGAGCCCAATTGTCCTATGTTGTAAATGGCTTCCCAAGGCGTAATG
>JALWHQ010000033.1 GCA_026983525.1 Anaerolineae bacterium
GGTTGGGATGACATGTAATGGGCGCAATGAATAGCGGACGACAAGCTTAGGCCGAGCAGTGGGATCGTAGGTGTATTCGGATGAAGCCAGCCGGTATTGCACGTTTCCACTGATGGGGCGCAGGATGACGCCATAGTTTCGCGCGGGGTCGCGAACCCACTCTTCCACCATGTTGGGAATTTCCCATTGCACAGAGGTCAAGGATTGGGGGACGACGGATGTGCTTTCCGGAGTAGGTGCCCTGTCTGTAGGGCCGTTGGCTCCTCCTCGATCCCAGGACACAGGCGTGCCATCTCCGGCAACGTAAGCCACATTCCAAGTGACAGTCTCGGGATCCCAATACCGCAGTACTCGGTATGCCCCTACAGTTAGGGGCACAGAGCATGCTGTGTAAGGGCAGTATCCACTGTTTAAGGTGAGAGTGGCCTCTTCGATTGTTGCCTGGCGGGGCAAGAGGCCAACATCAAAGTAGAGCAAAATAGATTTGACATCTGGATAGCGTGGATGTCCGTGCAAACGCAACCACGGTTGGGGTGGTATTGTATTTTCTCCTTTGCTGTAGTTCGTGTCGGGAGCATAGCGGTCAATGTACGTATCAATGACGCCACCGTAAGGACTTATCCCTTCTTGGAAGAAGAGTGTATCTCCCAGCAAGTTTATGGTACCGAACTCCGCAGAGGGCGTTGTGTAGTCCTCTGAATCTCCGACGAGCAGGGTTTCCGGCTCGTCACCTCCGTCATTGTCCTGGAGCACAAGACTGAAGCCGATGGTGCGTCCATCTCCTAAGGGCATTCCCAGAACCTCGGCAGGAATGTGCATTTCCACTTCATACCCTTGCCAGGGACGATGGACCGCAACCTGGATGTCATCCACAGGAGTACCATTCTCCCAAATGCGCGCATCCAGCGTCACCGTGTACACGTGGTCCCCGGCTCCGCCACCCGTTTGATCTCCCTCACCATCGATACTTAATACAATTGCATCACCCGCCAAGGCATTATCCGGACTATAAACAGTGTCGTCTGTTACTTGGACCGCGATGTAAAGTCCGCTATCGTCCCATAATGCCCTCATTCGAGCGCTCAGATCGGCTACCGTCGGTACGACACCTAACGTGAGGTCTGCAGTGTCGGCCGTGATAGTCACAGCAGCAGGTACAGGCCATTCGGCAGGGCTGCCATCAATAGTAACAGGTTCCGAGAGTTTATAGCCTGTAATGCGGCTGGGAGGGCCGGGATAGTGCACGATAGCGCCCCAGTCTCCAACGGCCCAGGCCGCGCCATCCTCGGACATACTGATTCCGAAGAAAGCGTCCACATCGGGAAAACGCTGGGCATCCCAGGTTTCTCCGCCGTCCTCGGTTCGGGCCACGACGCCTCCGTTGTAGCGCCTGGGGGGATAGATGATGCACTCCGTGCCTGTGGCCCATCCCGGGCAGTACCCGCCCGCGACCACGCCTTCCTTCGCGCTGCGAAAGGCGACGTCGTAGAGGTCGACGTAGTTCAAATCCGCATCGGCCGGGAGCAGCGACCAGTCCTCGCGAGACGTGCCCCCACTCTCTGTGCGCCAAACGATGCCGTTTTGACCCACAATCCACCCGTAGTTCTCATCGAGCATAAACACGTTCAGAGTTCGGTCGCCCGGGCGGTCGGGGACAAGGTAGAACCGGGTCTTTTCCTTCAAAGTCGTTCCACTGGCGTCATCGCGGAGGAAGAGGATGTTCCCACCATGAGCATCCCCAATCAACCAGATGCGGTACTCATCCCCAACCTTCATTACCGCCACTCCACGCATACTCTGGCTGAAGTCTCCAGAACAGCCTGGTGACCAGTTAAAGCAGAAGAACTCCCACGTGTGGCCGTAATCCTTGGTACGCCACGTCTTCCCGAACTCGCCCGCTGCCCAGCCATACCCATCGGGGAAGAGATCGACCCGCGTGGCCCACTTATCGCCCTCCGGCCCGAGAGGGGCAAACTTCCACGTTTTACCCCCGTCGTCTGTGTAGGCTTTGCGGCCATCACGTCCCGTGGCAACTCCTTGCTGGGGGGTGACAAAGTCCAGTCCTACCATTTCGCGTACGAACCCCAGCCGCGGCACAGGCAGGTACTGGCGACGCCAAGTCTTGCCACCATCCTGCGTGTGCAGAATGACAACTGTGTACTGGCAAGGCTCTTGTTCGCAGGGAACGATTTGCTGGTTAGGCCAATCGTTGTAGTGAGGATGTGATGGGGCAGGACGGGCGATTTGTACACCGATAACCCATCCATTACGGGGATCGGGGAATGACACATCCCAGAAGCGCCGAATGCCCCCACCTGTTGGTTGATACCAAGTGGAGCCTCCGTCGTCGGTGTATATGATTTGCGCGAATTGTCCTACGGTCCAAATGCGTCCCTGGGCATCTACGGCCACATCATAAAGATCTGCATCGGCTTTGGGGAATGGGATGATCTTGAAATTTCCGTCAGGCTCTTCGCGGAGCACGGTGTGTCTATTTCCCACAATCCAGGCCCGTCCATTCGGCGCGAAAGTCACCGCATGTAGCGTGTGTGATGTTCCAGCCGTAAGAGGTTCCCAGGTAGTCCCCCCGTCGGTTGTACGCCAAATCGTGCCCCCATCACCCACGGCTAATCCCTTTTGACCGTCCGGGGTGAAGGCGATATCTCGGAGGGCCATACCTCCTACTCGAATTAGCGTCCAAGTCTGCCCTCCATCGTCAGTGCGCAATATACGTCCACCGTTGCCGACTGCCCACCCTTTATTTTCATCGACAAACCAAAGGCCGTAAAGGGAATGTGGCGTAGGAATCGCTACTTGTGTCCATGTTTGCCCTCCGTCTGTGGTACGCAGGATTAACCCACCCCCACCACTGACGATCACGGTATCGGGTGAAAGCGCCCACACATCCGTGAGATCCTTGAGCACCCCGCTCTCCTGGAGTTCCCAGGTTTGGCCTCCATCCGCCGTATGTACAATACGGCCATCATCTCCTACGGCCCAGCCTTGTTCTGCAGAAGCAAAGTGCGCTGCTCGGATAGGCGGGCGTAAGGGAATTTCCGCGTAACTCCAATAGGTTCCACTATCCTCGGTCGTGTATGTACTCCCTCCCGTTCCAAGCACGATCAGCTTGTTTGGGGTCAGAGGAACAACAGCATATAGGTCTTGGTCAGCACGCCATTGTATTTCCCAGGGACCTGTCGTGGAAGCATCTTGGATTTGCCAGTTTGGGGAACGGGCAGATTGGGGAGATACAGACTTGGCCTCTCCCAGATAGCGGCTGGCAAATACGAGCAGAGCCAGGGCGCTTACTACAGCCGTGGCAAGCAGTGAGCGACGTGACAGCCGTGGATGCATAATTGATTCCTCCATAGCAGTTGTAATTGACGTATTTCCCCCTCCTTACTTGCTCATGATCATCAGGCGTTTATCAGGAGTCCAATCGGGTAATTTACAGATACAATTTTTGAAACGATAGCATTATATGCTTTCGTTTGGAGAGGCCAAATTCCGCCGCTCCTTGCGACGCGTTTGGGAGTTTGAGGGTGGCAGGGTATTATAGGGCGTGTACCTTATATCAACGAGGAGGATAACAATGACGAAAAAAGAACATGTATGGGCTATTATGCATAAAGGTGTGATTACATGTCATCCAAATACACCGTTGGAGGAAGTTGTACGTGTCATGGCAGATACCGGTGTCCACGGAATGGCCGTGGCGGAACACGATGGCGGTCCTCTCTTGGGTACAATTTCTCACATGGATGTGATCAAATACTGGGGAAGAGATTTGGAGCAGTACACGGCCAAAGATGTTATGACTCCCAACGTAATCAGTGTATCTCCGGATGATCGTATTGAGGACGCTATCAAGGTGATGCTGGACAACCACATTCACCGTGTTTTTGTGGTTAAGGATGGTCGTGCCGTGGGGGTTGTGTCCACGACGGATATTATTCGTGAGATGCGTGGTTCAAAGTGGACGTGGTATATGAGCGTTGATATTTAGGCGGAAGGAGTATGTACAAAGGGGAGATCCATGGACCCAGTTGCGTTTAGTTTAGGACCTTTTACGGTGTATTGGTATGGTCTTATTATTGTCATTGGCGTGCTGGCCGCCGCGTTTGTGGCCACCGGTCAGGCCCGTCTGTACGGGGAGAATCCCGATCATGTGTGGGATATGCTGACGTGGGTGCTTATTCTGGGCATCATTGGTGCCCGTCTCTACCACGTTTTTTCTCGCCCCGCTGGTGATTTTGCAGGATGGGATTATTATCGACAGCATCCTATCGATATTATCGCTTTCTGGAGGGGGGGATTCCGAGGCCTGGGTATCTTTGGGGCGGTGATTGGCGGCGTGACTGCTGTGGGGCTTTACACGTGGCGTAAGGGGCTGAACTTTGCACGTTGGTTGGATATTGGCGCGCCAGGGTTGTTGTTGGCCCAGGCAATCGGCCGATTTGGAAACTTCGTCAACCAGGAACTATATGGCCCGCCTACTAATCTTCCCTGGGGCGTGAAGATCGATGCCGCCCATCGATTTGGCCCCTACAAGGACTTGGTGAAATATCCGGTCGAGACCACGCGCTTCCACCCGACCTTCTTCTACGAATCTGCTTGGAACGTCATCGGATTCGTTCTTCTCCTTTGGATTAGTCGACGCTTTAAGGAACGCCTACGCCCCGGTGACGTGATGCTCCTCTATGGCATTTGGTATCCTCTGGGACGCTTCTGGGTGGAAATGTTTAGGCCGGATGCCTGGACGTTAGGCGTGGGCTCGTTAACGACAGCCCAGTTCATCAGCCTGGTGTCCATCGTTGTGTGTACCGCTGTGCTTGTAGTGCGGCACCGGATGTCGCGACGGATACCCAAAGGGAGGTTCATTTCTTACGGGGGGCGGTGACACAGCACATGGTAATCGGCATATCTGCCAACACTATCATGGTCTTATCTGCTCAACGTGTAGGCAGGATGAATGACTCCCCCCTCCACTTGCAAGCAGTTAGCGACGGCGAGAAAGTCGGGAGAAAAATCGGCCCAGTCTGTGGTCGTCAGAATGGCCTGGGGAACGGCAGCAACGACGTGTAGTACCTGCTCCCGTCGCTCCTCATCGAGTTCGGACATCACATCGTCCAGCAAGAGGACGGGGGACGCTCCCAGGGCTTCCTCCAAGACCTGCACCTCAGCCAATTTAAGGGCCAGGGCGGTGGTGCGTTGTTGGCCGCGCGAGCCGTATGTGCGTAAGTCCCTGCCGTCCAGCAGGAAGACCATGTCGTCACGATGGGGACCGATAAGCGTGACACCTGCTTCCACCTCTCGAGCCCTCACCTTTGTCAGGAGGTCGGCAAAACGCTTACGGATTTGTGACTCGGGAAGTACGGGCTGAGGGTGATAGGCTACAGGTTGGGCCGGGAGTTTCAGGGCCAACTGCTCTTGGGGCGCCACATTTCCGCGTTCCGAGAGATCAACCGAGGGCCGATACTCCACTCGAAGACGTCCCTCATGCCCGGCCAGCAGGCGATGTTGCTCGCGAGCACGAATGTCCAGGTGGGCAATGACCTCTTGGCGTTTGTGGATGATGTAGGCTCCATGCTCTACGAGGGCGTCGTCCCAAAAAGCTATCAGGTTCTCGTCAAAAGGGCGCCCCTGAAGCGCGCGCAATTGTGCATTGCGCCGCGTGACTACCTTGTTGTAGGCGTCCAGGTGACGGCAGTACTCCCGATCCATTTGACACAACACGATGTTCAGATAGCGACGGCGGCCCGACGGTGGCCCGGCCACTAAATCGATATCCTCGGGGAGGAACAAGACCACCGGTAGCAGGCCCATCAGGTCCAATGCCCGTTTGCGCACCCCATTGATAGTTACGACTTTGCGGAACCCTGATCCGCTCCCCCGTCCCCCTTGTTGCGTCAGAACAATGCGCAGGTGGTTGACTTCCCCATCGTACTGGACTTCCCCCCCCACTTCAGCAAACGGTATGGGCTCGCGTTCCATTGCCAACCAGTGGACTACCTCCGCATCAGACAGCGCGCGCAGGGATTTACTGGTGGCCAGATAGGTGATAGCCTCCAGTAAGTTCGTCTTACCCTGGGCGTTCCTCCCTTGTATGACGGTAATACCGCGAGGCAGGTCGAGTTCCAGGCGTAGGTAGTTGCGGAAGTTTTTCAGCGACAAGTGACGTAAGTAGAACATCGTGCGTCTGCACACCCACGTGTATTGATCAGCGGCCACCGGAGGAACGAAATGGCTTTGATGCAGAGCATGACAACAAAGAGATCCATCCTCAGTTGGAGGTATTCTGCCGTGAGTGGGAAGATTGGTCAAATGGGCGTGAGCATAGATTGCGTGCAGTACCGTTGTTGTTGCGCGAATTTATGGCCGGACAGCCCGGCCATGGGTAGCCATCAAAATAAATCGGTCGGATACTGCACTCCCCTTCATCTGGGGGGAGCGCTACCGAAACGGCGGCGGAATTCGTTGGCCGCTACCTCGCCCGCGGCCTCCACCACTTTGCCCACGATGGGGTTGACGACGACACTGGTGACGGCTCCTGCCAGTTGTGGGAGATGTTTGGCAAACCACTTCTTCACGTACTCCATGGTGGTCAGGTCAGGCTCTTCGGCGGTGATGGCTTCTTCCAGTTCGTCCACCCGTTCCAGGGCTGCGTCCTTCTTGTCGTCCGGGGCCTGAGCCGCCACCTGCGCCCGCAGGTCGTCCAGCATCTGACGGATGGCCGCGATGTCGGCCTCGGTCACCTGGGGACGGGCACCCACCGTCTGTTGCTGGACGATATCCTCGCCCACGGCGACTTGCCCGCTCACATCACCGGTGATGGTGGCCTTGATGACGTCGCCTTCCCGCTTTTCTTCCGCCATGCTTGCCTCCTTTCCGTACATGTCCGGTCTTCAACGACCGGATTCAGACGCTCATTTCTCGGACGGCCGCACGATCCTGGCTTCCACCCACACTGCCCAGTCCTGGGCCGAGGTCTCACCCGCGTTCACCCGCAGGACGAAGCAGCCGCTCTGGCCCGCGAACTCATCCAGGGGAACGTCCCAGTCCCACACGCGGCCGTCGTACGTGTCCGGCAGTTGACCGATGATGGGCGGAAATTCGTACACCGCGCATTTCGGTCGGAAATAGACGCCAAACGTCACATCCCCGGCCTGGGCCCCTTGCAGGAATCCCACGCGAGCAACAAAGCGGTCCCCACTTTTGATAACGAGGTTTTCAGTCTGGTAGTACGTCCCTTCAATCCAGCCGTCATCCACCCACTGGGGATGGGTTTCCAGCACCCACGCGGCGCGGCTGCCGTCTTCCAGCGGGACATCCTCCCGCCAGAGGGCAAAGCCCCGTTCGTCGGTGTTCTTCCCCGGGAAGGGTAGGACGCCCGCCTCGCTCCGCCACTCGGCTTCCGCGGCCTCGGCCACGAAGTCGAAGAGCACATAAGGTGTGGAGGCAAGGGACTGCGTAGGGGTCGGCGTGGGGCTCGGTGTGGGAGGTGGCGTCGGCGTGGGGGGCCAGAGTTTGAACGTCATCCAGGGCGACCACGGGCCCGAATTTCCCGCCCGGTCCGCAGCCCGCACCCGCCAGCGGTAGTTGATGCGATAGGGCCGGCACTCGAGCGGGATCTCGAAGGCCGGTTCCTCCAGGGGACCGACGTACACAGGGGTGGGCGTGGGGATACGAGGGTGAAATGTCATGCCCTCTAATTGCAGGAAGTACCCGGCAATGCCCGAGGGGTCGTCCACTTCACTCCAGTAGAGGGACACCGGCTGCCATTTCTCGGCGCAAACCAGCAGCATCCCGTCCTTTGGTTCAAGGGGCATGGGCGCCGGCGGTCCTTCCCTGTTTGGCATTAGTGTGGGGGACGGCGTGACCGTCGGCGTGGGCGGATGCCTCCTGGTAGGGGTAAAGGTGGGTGAAGGGCTTGGCACCACCGGCGGGATGGGAGTGAAGGTGTG
>JALWHQ010000034.1 GCA_026983525.1 Anaerolineae bacterium
GTTGTGTACAATATTTTGTGTAAGGAGGAAAAGTTGTGGGGAAAGGCATAAAATAAAACCTCCCGGGACAGGGATGAACCCCATCCACAGGAGGTAAAGCAAATGGAAGCTGTGAAAAGCATAGAGGATCTGATCCGAACGGTCACGCGGCAGGGGGTTTGTCAAAAAAATATTGAGGCGAGGGTATCTTTGGGCAATCCCCGGTGGTGGCGCCTCGCGCCAGGAGAAACGAAAACAACAAAAACAAAAAGGGCTTCTGTGAGTGCCACCGTGAGGAAGGACAGCGTCCGCAAGTTCATCACGACCAGGAGCATGAACAACGCTTCCCTCACGTACACACGCTCACGCAACGGCTTCCACTTCATCCCCGCCGCTCCAAATATCCCCTCAAAGTTCCAGTCCTTCCCTTCACGATCCCTTACCCGTATCCCTCGCTTCATCAACACATACACCCCCTTCCCCGTCACCACGTTCGCATCTCCACGAAATTCCTTCGCACACCATCCATCGCTCCTCTCCACAACACGCTCCACTAACTTCTGGTCCGCTTCCCATTTCTCCCCCACCTCCGCATCCACGATCTCCCAATGCTCCATTCCCAATGCCCCTCGTACTAACCTCGCCACCACCAGCACCTTCTCCCCTTTCCGCTCCCAAACCTCTACCTTCTCTTTCGCTCCAGGACGCTTCCGCTTCACCTTCATCCGCCCAAGCCTACGTTTTACGCTCCCATCCGCATGGACCGCCTCACTCACCCATGAAGCTCTCAACCGGATCAAAACCCCCAACATCTCCATCGCTTCTCGCCATATCTCCTCCGGAATCCTCTTCACCTGCGCATGCAGATTCTGAAACGTCCCTACCTCCACCTCGCAGGCCACGCTACGATACGTCCGGTTCTCCAACATCCGAACAAGCGCCGCATATATCAGGTTCTCCAACGGATACTTCCGCGGCCTTCCAGACTTCTTCTTCCGCGCTTCCACCCGACTCGCTATCCACGCCGCTATTCCCCACAACTCTTCCTCACGAAGACGCCTCACTCCAAGCTCCATCAACTTCGTCCTGCTCATTCCCCCTTTCATGCCCTAAAAAATACTCCAATCCCCACGAACTTCCAAGATCCCTTAGGACTTTTTTGACAAACCCAGAGGGTGCTGTGCGAAACGATAAAAAAACAAAGGGGCGGGGGCTTGCGCCCCCGCCCCCTGATGGGCCTGTCATGCCTCACCGCACCACGAACTTCTCCCGATAGGTCCGCTCACCCATCTCCACGCGCAGGAAATACACCCCAGCCGGCGCTCCCGCAAGATCAAGCCCCACACGGTGCACACCCGGACCCATCACACCGTAATCCTTCCGCAACACCACTCGCCCCAGCGCATCTATCACACCCACGCGCACCCGCGCAGAACTCCCCACCACCAGACGCAGCGGCGCTCGCCCATCCACCACCTTCCGCGCAAGATACACCCCTTCACGCTCCCCGGCAAGGCCCGCAACACCTCCCTTCACCGCACCCGGACTGAACCGGATCGTCAACCCCTGCTCCGGATGCCCGCTGTAGGAACCGTTGTACGTCACCTGCAACCCCGTTCCGCTTCCACCCTGAATCCCCACCGTGGAACTCGCCACCGTCCCCGAAAGCTTCCGGTAGGAAATGTAGATGTCCCCGTTCTTCACCAGAATCACCTGGAAGGTGTAGCTCACCGTGGAGTCCCCATACCGGTGGGCATT
>JALWHQ010000035.1 GCA_026983525.1 Anaerolineae bacterium
GCCCAGAAGGTGTTGAGGAAGGGGATGGGGGGGCGGGAGAGGTCGAGGAGTTCCATGAGGGCCAGGTTGATCCAGCCGCGCGGGCCGAGGAGGGCGTTGAAGCCCGCGGCCGCGACGACCGTAGGCAGCATGAAGGGGATGGTGGTCAGCGCGCGCAGCAGGTTCTTGCCAGGGAAGCGGTAGTGGGCAAAAAGATAGGCACCAGGCAAGCCCACGAGCAGCGTCAGCGCGGTGGACACCGTGGCCTGCCACACGGTGAAGCGCAGCGGTCGCCAGATGGTGGGCCACTCGTCGGGGAGGAGCGCAGCCACCTGCGCGGGGTTCAATCCCAAGCGCAGGATGGACCACAGCGGGTAGAAGAAGAAAATCCCCAGGAAAATGAGGGGAGGAAGCCACAGGAGTGCGGCGCGAGTCACGCCCGACCCGCGCCGCACTCGCACGTGTGCGTACGCGCTCACCGCAACATGACCTCCGTCCACGCCTTGATCCACTCATCTCGATGCTGGGCGATGTCCTCAGGTGACACGTACGCGGGTTTCTCCGCCACCTTGGCGAACTTCACGAACACCTCGGGCAGTTCCGCGTCGGGGCGGGCAGGGAAGACCCACATGTGCAGGGGGATGTCCTGCTGGAAGGGCAGGTCGAGCATGTAGTCGACGAACTTCTCGGCCAGGTCGCGGTTCTTCGTGCCCTTGAGGATGCCCACGAACTCCACCTGGCGGAAGCAGGTCTCGGGCGCGATGATAGCGCCCGTGGGCGGCTCCTCGATGGGCGTTTCCGCGAAGTAGACCTCGGCCGCGGGGCTGGTGGCGTAGGAGACGACCAGCGGGTACGCGCCCTTACCCGCGGATCCGCTGAAGTGGGTGAAGTAGGCGGTGTTCCAGTCGTCCACCACCAGCACGTCGTTCTCCCGCAGGGCCTTCCAGAAGTCCATGAACTTGTCAGGCCCGAAGTGGCCCACGGTGGCGAGCATGAAGGCCAGCCCAGGCGACGAAGTGGCGGGGTTCTCTACCACCAGCAGATCCTTGTACTCGGGCTTGGTCAGGTCCTCCAGGGTTTGGGGCACGGCCAGGTTCTTCTCCTGGAAGTAGGTCTTGTCGTAGTTCAGGCACACATCGCCGTAATCCACAGGCAGGGCCCGATTCTCGGGGTCCATCTTCAGGTTGTCGGGAATGTGGGCCAGCATGGGGGAGGCATAGGGCTCGAAGATGCCCGCGTCCAGCGCACGGGAGAGAAACGTGTTGTCCACCCCGTAGAACACATCCGCCAGCGGCGCGTCCTTGGACAGGATGGCCTTGTTCAGCGCCGTGCCCGTATCCCCGCTTTTGAGGAAGGTGAGTTTGGCGTTGTACTTCTCCTCGAAGGCCTTGATCACCTCCTCGCTAATGTCGAAGGAGTCGTGGGTCATGACTTTGAGTTCGCGCGGCCCCGCGGGCGTGGGGGTTGGCGCCACAGACGTGGGCGTCGGTGTTGGCGCGACGGTGGGCATAGTCGCGGGTTGGCAGGCAGTGAGCGCGGCGAGCGCGAGGATGACGAGAGTTGTGAGTAAGAGAACGTATGTTGTTCGTTTCATGGCACACCTCCGTAGCACGTAATTCGTAATGCGCAATTCGTAATTCGTAATGCGTGAAGGCATATCCCGATAGCGCGCGCATTACGCATTACGCATTACGCATTACGCATCACGCATCACGTATCACGTATCACCACCATCACCCTCCCCCTC
>JALWHQ010000036.1 GCA_026983525.1 Anaerolineae bacterium
CTTTAATATCCGCTTCTTCTGCCGCGTCCGCCAGTACATATTCAAGGTTACGCGCCGTGCATTCGAAGAGCCTTTCTTTGGGTTGATAAATGCTCAAGTATTGGTCCAGTACGGGTAACCAAAAGGCCGGCAGTACCAGGTTTCTTTCCTTGTAGTGATAACGTGGGTTATCGTAGCGAATTTCGAGAATGGGACGTCGAGGATTGGAACGATCTATGTGTTCCAACTTGATATTGACGCACTCGTTCTTTTTAATGCCTGTGTGGAGGACAAGGGTGACCAGAAGGTAAGGGCGCGGATCGGGAGCGCGCCCCCAGAGTTTGTTTTGGGTAACATCCAACAAGCGCTCGACCTCATCATCGTGGAGAATACGTGGTAAGGGGGTACGGGCACGAATTTGGGGAATTGGCGCGGCTGGGTTTTCGGCGATAAGTTTTTGGTCGTGGAGGAAGCCAAAGAAAACTTTGAGCGTCGTGATACGACGAGACATGGTTTTCGGCTTCGGGGGGGGATCTTGGCGCGTGTACAGCCAGTTGAGGAAGCCTTCCAAGTCTTCTTGGGTAATGGTGTCCACAAGGCGGTGTCCGCCTAAGAACTTGATAAGCAGACGCATGTCGCCGAGAAACGCTTTTCGTGTGTTGAGAGCCATGCCGCGCTGACGCATGTACTCCTCGAATGCGGGCAGAGCGGCATTCAAGGTTAGGGCTTCGGTGAGGGGTGTGCTTACGACCGATTGGCTCGGTCGCACCGCCTCCTCTTGAGGTTCAAACAGGGGTGGTTGTTTGCTTTCGGCCATGGTATCCTCCTTGTCGGCTGCGATGTTGGGCATTTGGGTGGCCGCATGTCCCTGGACCTGAAAAACTGGTCGTGAGGGGATGCGTTCCCTTCGTGTAGTTTAAGGATACCCCAGGTAGAAGGGAGTGTCAAGTTGCCAGTAGGGCATGCATGTTCCGGTTCTATATTCCTTATTTTACTCGTGGTCGTCAGGCGTTTATCAAAAGTCGAATACGTGGTAAAATAGGGGACAGTCTTGGTGGTTGGGCGTTTGACAAAGTCCCGAGATCTGAAGAGAGAGTGGTAGGAAGAAGGTGGTCCCTGTAGCGTCGATAAACGAACGGGTGAATGGTGCTACAAAGACTTGAAACAAGGGCCTCGTAGGAGGTCAAAATCAAAAGGCTGGCGGAAGGGCGTTCATATCCGTTGGTTTCCCAATCAGGTGGAAAGGAGGAACAACCATGCCCCTTTTTCGGCGTTGGGTCATCATTGTAGCTCTCGTCGTTGCACTGCTCATGCCGACTTCCCTCGTTCTTGCCCAACGAGGGGAAGGGTACTGGTACACGGTTCGCCCGGGTGATTCCTGGTGGTCTATCTCGGAACGCACCGGGGTACCCATCGGGGTATTGCAGGCGAACAATCCCCAGGCCATTCGCCCCAACCTGTGGCTGTTAGCCGGTGAGAAACTGTGGATTCCTGCGCCCACCCAGCAACAGCGCCAGGAGGGATATTGGTACATCGTCCAACCGGGGGATACCTGGCTCGACCTGGCCATCCGCACGGGCGTTTCGGTCAGCGTTCTCAAGCGCCTGAACCCCCACGCTATTCATCCCAACGATTGGATGTGGGCCGGTGACCGCATTTTCATTCCCGCGCCCGCGACCGCGCCCCCACAGCCCACCCAGCCTCCGGCCACGCGCGTCCCTTCCCCGACGGCCACCCCCATTCC
>JALWHQ010000037.1 GCA_026983525.1 Anaerolineae bacterium
CCCCTACCTGCGCCCCGCCCTAACACACGTGGGCCAGGTGGAAGATGTGGAACAGCGGGAAGCGGGGCAATGGCTGGCGACCCAGGACCCCTCCCCCACCAAGCGCATCATGAGCACGACCAGCCAGGTGCCGTATTACGCTCAGGGCGTCCACGTCCCCATGCCTGTGGACGACCCAGCGCTCATCCCCCTGTACGCGCAACGTCGGGGGGTGCAGTATGTGGTCATCAGCGAGGTCAAGGATGCCAACCGCCCCACCAGGGTTTGGCTGGATCCCCAAAAGGCCCCCGAGGGATGGGAAGTCATCTATGAGGGGGGGACGTCCCCCAGGCGCATTCTCATCTATCGCCTGAGTGAGACGGGGTGCGGCTGCGAGGAGAGCCCGTAGGGAGATGGCCGCTTTCACACGGTGTAGATGTGCCCGGCCTCTCCCTCGATGATGCGACCGATGACGGCGGCCGCAGGGGTCTGACGTGCTTTCAACGCGCGCACGAGAGCATCGACCTTATCGGGCGCGACGGCCATCAACAACCCGCCCGAGGTTTGGGCATCACACAGGAGCAACTGGCGGGTTCGATCCAGCCCGTCCCAGTGCACGAGTTTATTCCCCTCCAGGTAAATGCGGTTCGAGCGACTTCCACCGGGGAAGATGTCCTGCTCCGCGTACCCCCAGGCCGCATCCATGATGGGCACCCGTTCCACCTGCACTTCCGCCGCGACCCCGCTCGCGAGGAGCAACTCGTGCAGGTGGCCCAACAGGCCGTATCCCGTGATGTCCGTGCACGCGTGAACGCCTACTTCCAGCATGGACTCCATGGCCCCGGCATTGAGGGTGGCCATGATCTCCACGGCCTCGGCCACGTGGTCGGGATGGGCCTTTTTCCGCTTGAGGGCCGTGGTAATCGTGCCCGTTCCCAGGGGCTTTGTGAGAACGAGGAAATCCCCGGGTTTGGCGCCCACATTGCTGATCACCCGGTCGGGCTGAACAACGCCCGTCACGGCCAGTCCGTACTTGGGTTCTTCGTCGTCGATAGTGTGCCCCCCCAGAACGACAACGCCCGCCTCATGGGCCTTCTCCGCTCCTCCGCGCAGGATGTCGGCCATGATGGAGAGGGGAAGTTTGTTCACCGGAAAGCCGATAACGTTGAGGGCCAGGATGGGCCGCGCGCCCATGGCATAAAGGTCGCTCAGGGAATTCGCGGCAGCGATGCGGCCGTAATCATAGGGGTCGTCCACGACCGGGGTGAGCACATCCACACTTTGAGCAAGGGCCAGGTCCGCGCGCAAGCGGTAGACACCGGCATCGTCCGGAAGTGCCGTGCCCACAATCACGTTAGGGTCATCGATTTTAGGCAGTTGGCGCAGCACCTGCACCAGGTCCCCGAGATGGACCTTGCTCGCTCAACCGGCGCAGCGCACGAACTCTGTGAGGCGGACCTCATTCATGTCTCAATATTCCTCTTAGTTCAAACTAAGTAAAGACCGTTCGAACCCTCGTTTCTTCCACCGCCCGAAATAATGCCACATCTCACATGATGGTGTAAAATTCCTCTAACCCAATGTTACCAGCATCGTCTAATCCGCATCTGCACAGACGTGAACATGCAACCAGCACACCGCCTTCAAGGAATACAAGAATCCAGTATCCGCGAGATGACGCGGCTGGCCCTTCGCTATGACGCCATCAACCTTTCCCAGGGCTTTCCCGATTTTCCCGCGCCCGCGGAGGTGAAGGACGCGGCGGCACGCGCCATTCTCAACGACGAAAATCAGTACACGATCACGTGGGGCGTCCCGGAGACGCGCGTCGCGGTGGCGGAAAAATTGGCCCGCTTTTACGGCATCCAGGCAGACCCGGACAAGCACATCACCATCACGTGTGGGGTGAGCGAGGCCATCGTGGCCGCGGTGCTGGCCGTGGTCAACCCGGGGGATGAGGTGGTCATCATCGAGCCGTTTCACGAAAACTACGTGCCCGCGGTCCGCTTTGCTGGTGGGGTCCCTGTGTGCGTGCCCCTCCAACCGCCCGACTTTAGTATAGATGCAGGCGCGCTGCGCGCTGCTTTCGGCCCCCGCACTCGAGCCATCATCGTCAACACGCCCCACAATCCCTCGGGCCGCGTCTTCACCCGCGAGGAACTGACCCTCATCGGCGAACTGGCCGAGGCATGGGATGCGGTCATCATCACCGACGAGATTTACGAACACATCACGTACGATGACCACCGACACATCCCCCCTGTAACGCTCCCCGGCCTGGAGCGACGGGTCATCACCATTAGTGGGCTGTCCAAGACGTATGCTATTACCGGGTGGCGGCTGGGCTACGCTGTGGCGTTGGACGAAGCCCTGAGCACAGCGTTGCGCACCGTGCACGACTACCTGACGATTTGCGCGCCCACCCCGCTGCAAAAAGCGGCAACCGTTGCGCTGCGCTTGCCCACGGCTTATTATGAGGAACAGGCAAAGTCGTACGTGCGTCGTCGCGACCTGATGATCGCCGGCCTTCTGGAAGCCGGATTTTCCGTCCGCCCCCCTGAGGGCGCTTACTACGTTCTGGCCGATTTCAGTCATCTGAACTGGCAGGGTGATGATATGACCTTTGCCCACTGGCTCACGCGCGCGGTGAAGGTCGCAGCCGTGCCGGGCTCGGCCTTCTACCTCACGCCCGGCCTGGGCAAAACCATGGTGCGCTTTGCCTTTCCCAAACGGGAGGAGACACTGGAAGAGGCCGTGCGTCGCCTGTCCCGGGCACGCGAACTCTTGCAAAAAGGGGGCGGCTAAATGCGTCTCGAGGCCACCGTCAAGCGGCTGAAGTCGCTCATGCAGGCGTTCGACACCTTTTACAAGGGGACCGCGGATGTGCTGATTTGCGCCCCAGGCCGCATCAATATCATTGGAGGACACACCGACTACAACGAGGGGTTCGTCCTCCCGATGGCTATTGATTTGAACATCATGTTCGCGGTACGGGCCCGAAATGACGGTCTGGTAGATTTCTTCTCCCTCAATCTCCACGACAGTGCCCATTTTTACCTGGAGCGCGTGGAGTTGCGTTCCACCCCCCAGTGGGCCCAATACGTCCAGGGGGTGGCCTGGGCGCTTATGCGCGCGGGATACCAAATCGGCGGACTGGAGGGCGTCATCCACAGCACGGTTCCCGTTGGTGCCGGGTTGAGTTCGTCTGCCGCGCTGGAGGTGGCTGCGGCGTGGGCCTGGAACGTATTGTACAACCTTCATATTCCTCGCGAGGAAATTGCCCGCATTGCCCAACGGGCAGAAGTGGAGTTCGTCGGCGTGCCGTGCGGCATCATGGATCAGTTCACCGTAGCCGTGGCAAAGCGTGGTCACGTAATTCGGCTAGACTGTCGCGATCTCTCCTACTCTCTGCACCCGTTCGGCCGCGAGGTACGCTTTGTGGCTTGTGACACGAACGTGCGGCGAACCCTTGCTTCGTCCGAATACGCGGTGAGGCGGGAACAGTGCAATGAGGCTGTGGAGCGCCTCTCCTCTGCCTTGCCCCACATCCGCGCCCTGCGCGACGTCACCCTGGAAGATCTGGAGCGGCACCGCCACCTGCTCTCGGATGTGTTGTATCGCCGCGCGCGCCACGTCATCACCGAGAACGAGCGCGTGCTGAAGGCCGTCCACGCCCTGAGTCGGAAGGATTTCGTCGCTTTGGGCCGCCTGCTCAACGAGTCGCACCGGAGCCTGCGCGAGGATTATGAAGTGAGTTCGCCCGAACTGGACACCATGTGGCAAGCGGCCAACGAAGTCGACGGCTGCTACGGCGCCCGACTGACCGGCGCAGGCTTTGGAGGCAATGTCATTGCTCTCGTCCACCGGGATGCCCTGCGAAGTTTCCTCACGTATGTGTCCCGTCGTTACAGGGAACAGACGGGGCGCATCGCCACGTTGCGCCCCGTTCGCCCCGAGGAAGGCGTAGCAACTGTGTAAATTGATCCGTTTGGGTACTATACTCCCCTCTCTTTTCCTGCTATCCTGATGGCGTATCCTATCGCGCGCAAAATGGGCGGAGAAAGCTTAAAACCTATGCTAAGGAGGGAGTTCCATGCCTGCGACACCTGCTGATGTCGTCCAACTGGCTAACGAATCCGGCGTGAAGATGGTGGACCTGCGGTTCACCGACCTGTTCGGCACGTGGCAGCATTTTAGCGTGCCGGCCCGCGAGTTGAGCGAGGAGATGTTCGAGGAAGGCGTCGGCTTCGACGGCTCTTCCATCCGCGGCTTCCAGGCCATCCAGGAGTCGGACATGATCCTGATTCCCGACCCCACCACCGCGTTTGTCGATCCTTTCCTGGAGGTGCCCACGCTGGCGATCATCTGCGACGTGTACGACCCTATCACGCGGCAGCCGTACACGCGCGACCCGCGCTACATCGCCCGCAAGGCCGAGGCTTACCTGCGCCAGACGGGCATCGCGGACGTGAGTTACTGGGGACCCGAAGCGGAGTTCTTCCTCTTCAACGATGTGCGCTATCAGGCGGAACCCTATTCCGCCTTCTACGCGGTGGACAGCCGTGAGGGGTGGTGGAACAGCGGCAAGGATCTCGGCCCCAACCTGGGTGGGCAGATTCCCCCCAAGCGGGGCTACTTCCCTGTGCCGCCGACCGATACCCTGCAAGATGTTCGCAGTCGCATCGTGCTGGCCCTGGAGGCCGCGGGGGTGCGCGTGGAAGTGCACCACCACGAGGTGGCGACCGCGGGCCAGGCAGAGATCGACATTCGCTTCTCCACCCTGACCCGCACCGCGGACAACATGATGATCTACAAGTACATCGTGAAGAACGTGGCTCGCGAGCACGGCCTGACCGCCACCTTCATGCCCAAGCCCTTGTACGCGGACAACGGCAGTGGTATGCACACCCACCAGAGTCTGTGGAAGGGCGATGTGAACGTCTTCTTCGATGAGGCCGGGTACGCTCAACTTTCAGACACCGCGCGGTACTACATTGGCGGTTTACTCACTCATGCCCACGCGATTCTGGCCTTCGCGGCGCCTACCACGAATTCATATCGCCGCCTCGTCCCCGGCTACGAGGCGCCCGTGAACCTGGCCTACTCCCAGCGCAACCGCTCCGCGGCCGTGCGCATCCCCATGTACTCCAAGACGCCTGCGGCCAAACGCGTGGAGTTTCGGCCCCCAGATCCCAGTTGCAATCCCTACCTGGCCTTCGCGGCCATGCTCATGGCGGGCTTGGACGGCGTCCAGAATCAAATCGACCCAGGCGATCCTATGGACAAAGATCTGTACGACCTTCCTCCCGAGGAAGCGGCCAAGATCAAGCAAGTGCCCGGCTCCCTGGCCGAGGCGCTGGACGCGCTGGAACGGGATCACGAATTCCTGCTCAAGGGCGATGTCTTCACTCCGGACGTCATCGAAACCTGGATCGCGTACAAGCGTGAGAACGAGGTGGACGCGGTGCGCCTGCGCCCCCACCCGATGGAGTTCGTGTTGTATTACGATGTGTAGGCACCAGATGTCCGACGATGGACGATGGACCATGGTCTATCGTCCATCGTCTTCCTTTGACACCCTACCCTCTCCTGTGTATCATGCGGGTGGAGAACGTCCACCCAACACATACACGGGAGAGGGTTTTTCATGATCGACGTACAAGACGCACGCAAGGGCACCATTATCGAACTCGACGGCAACCTGTACGAAGTGCTGGATTATTCCCACCACAAGATGGCTCGCGGCAACGCGATCATCCGTCTGAAAATCCGCAACCTAGACACAGGCGCTACCATTGAACGCACCTTTACCTCAGGCCAACGGGTTCAGGATGTCCGCCTGGAACCCGCGCAGGTGCAATACCTCTACCACGACGATCAGTTTTACTACTTCATGGACACCGAAACGTACGAGCAATTTCCCCTCAGCAAAGAGGTGCTTGGCGACGCAACCAACTATTTGGCCGACGGCCTTGTGCTCAAAATTGAAACCTACAAGGGCAAGCCCGTGCGCATCATTCTGCCCACCACGGTGGATTTGAAGGTCATCGACGCGGAGCCTGGATTTGCGGGCGATACCGCGGGCAGCGCCAGCAAGTACTGCACCGTGGAGACGGGGCTGAAGGTGCGCGTGCCCCTCTTCGTCGAGGAAGGGGATGTCATTCGCGTGGACACGCGCACCGGGGAATACGTCACGCGCGTGGAATAACGAACCTATGGCCCAAGACCGCTCAACGGCCTTAACGCGAGAAAAAGTTCTCCAGATACTTCGCGACCATTACCCTTACCTCGCCACCAAATACGGCGTCAGAAGAATCGGGCTGTTCGGTTCCTATGCCAAGGGAAAGGCAAGAGGGACGAGCGACATCGATCTGATCGTGGAATTTGAGCGTCCCATTGGCTTTCAGTTCGTGGAATTGGTCGAGTATCTGGAGAACGTGTTGGGCGCGAGCGTGGATGTGTTGACCCCCGCAGGGGTTGAGGGGATCAGACACGCCCACATACGTGAGGACATCCAGGAATTCACTATATATGTGTAAGTGGTTAGGACAAAAGTTGTTCATCATCGCACGCATTGACTATGGACGATAGACGATGGACGATGGAATGGCGATCTATGACCATCGTCCATCGTCCATGGTCTATCGTCGCACGCACATCATAATAGGCACTTGAATGGCGTCTCAATCCTTCGTTTCTGATCCCCTACTGACTACCCTCAACCCAGAGCAGCGTGAGGCGGTCACGTACACGGGTGGGCCTTTGCTCGTTATCGCCGGCCCCGGCAGTGGCAAGACCCGCATCATTGTGCACCGCGCGGCGTGGTTTGTCCTCGCGCGCGACGTCTCCCCCGAGCACATCCTGGCCGTGACGTTCACCAATCGGGCCGCGGACGAGATGCGCGAGCGCCTGCACACCCTGCTGGGCGAAGAGGGCGACGCCATGTGGATCCACACCTTCCACGCCGCGGCCTTGCGCCTGTTGCGCCGCTACGGTGAGGACATCGGCCTCCCCGCCGACTTTGCCGTCGCGGACGAGGACATCCAGTACACCCTCCTACGCGAGGTCCTGCGGCGGCAAAACCTGAGCGAAGAACTCAACCCGCTCCTCCCCATCGCCGACTTCATCAGCCGCCGCAAGGCCAACCTGCTGGATCCCACACTCCCCGCGGAGGACGCGGTGCCCCCCGCCTGGCTGGAGGTTGCCCGCCAGTATCAGGAGGCCCTGCGAGATCAGCACCTCCTCGACTTCGACGACCTGATCGTCCAAGCCGTCCACCTGCTGCGCGCCCGCCCCGACATCCGCGACCACATCCAACGCCTGCTCACCCACATCCTGGTGGACGAGTACCAGGACATCAACCTGGCCCAGTTCACCTTCCTCACCCTGCTCGCGCCCCAGGGCAGCGAAGTCACCGCGGTCGCGGATGCCGACCAGTCCATCTACGGCTGGCGCGGGGCCAACCCCCGCCTGGTGGATCGCTTCAAGCGCCACTACAGCCCCCACATCGTGAAACTCGTCCGCTCCTACCGCAGCACAGGCCACATACTCTACGCCGCGCAACGCTTCATCGCCCACAAACGCCTGCGCGAGGAGCAATCCTTCCTGCGCACCGAGCGCGACGAGGGCCTGCCCATTATCCACTACATCTTCCAAACCCTCGACCAGGAACAGCGCTGGATTGCCCACGTCATAGGCAAACTGGTAAAGGATGAGGGTCTGGCCTATCGCGACATCGCCGTCCTCTACCGCACCCACGCCCTGGCCGACCCCATCGAGCAACATCTGCTCCAGGCGGGCATTCCCGTCCAGCGCATCAAGCCGCGGGATGCATTCGAGCACGACGCGCTGCGCGACCTGGTGCGCTACCTGGCACTGCTCCACACCCCCACCGAATACGACTACGTGCAGGCGTTGCAC
>JALWHQ010000038.1 GCA_026983525.1 Anaerolineae bacterium
AAGTTGACGCTAACCTGAAGAACACCAGGCACCTTCTTCAGCGCCCGCTCGATGTGGTTCACGCAGGACGCGCAGGTCATGCCGCCGATGGGCAGCACCACAGTCTCGGTGGCCACGTCGTAGCCCGCGTCCCGCACGGCCTGGATAAGGTCCGCGAGCGGGACCGCTCCGTTCTCGAAGATAACTGTGGCCCGCTCCGTAGCCAGGTTCACCTGCACGTCCGCGACGCCAGGTACTTTCTTTAACGCCCGCGCCACGTGATTCACACACGAGGCACAGGTCATGCCTTCAATAGGGAGTACAACTTTATCCTGCGTACTCATTTCGTTACCTCCTCACGACAACCTTAATGCCCGCCGCTCTTCTACTTCCAGTGAATACGCGGCTCACTCTTTTCAAATAGAAGGGGAGAAGGAATTGATGTCTCCATTTCATCCTATGGAAAAAGGGTATGACCGACAAGAGCCATTTTTACGGGCAGGATATGGGCTATTTGGCGGGGTACGTCATATCGCTCAGTGTGCGAGGCTATGTATGTGGCAAATATCCCCGCTCCTTCAAAAGCCGTTGGATTTGGGGCAAGTTCATGCCAAACCCGAGGAATACCTCCCCGTCGATGACGAGCACAGGGGTGACAAATCGCCCAATGATTTGCTTCAGTTCCTCCATGTACGCGGGGTTGGTGGTCACGTCCTTTTCCGTGTAAGGGACGTTGTGTTTGGCGAAGAAACTCTTCGCCGCCTGACAGTCCCCTCAAGTGGGTTGGGTGTAAATGACGATACCCTTTTCCTGGCGTGATACGAGGCGACGCAGTTTGTTCAGCATGGTGGGCCTCCTGTGGATGGTGAAGTGAAAAGTGCAAAGTGAACAGTGCAAAAGTCGTTTTCACTTTTCACTGTTCACTTTGCACTTTTCTCCCTCTTTATGTATGGCGAGCGTGCAGTTCCGCGCGGGTTTGCATGGCTTCCAGTTCCACGATCTTGGCCTCGATCTGGGCCAGCACGTCCTCCAGGGATTGAATGTCCTCCCGCAGGGCGCGGGCCTGCTCCTCCAGCCGTGCCTTGCTTTCCTCGAAGATGACTTTCTCCTCCAGCAATTGTCGCGCCCACTCCTCATCCTGGGGAAGGACGGCCCGCGCGGCCTCTTCCTTCTCGCGGATGCGCGCGTCCAGGTCGGCTATCTGCGCCTCCACCCGTTGCAGGGTCTGCTGGGAGGATTGCCGCGCGTTGAGGAGTCGCGCGCGCCGGGCCTTGAGCAACCGCAAGCCCTCCTCTTCCTTTGAAGAAGGCCGCGTCGCGCCGCCCCTCTGCGCCTCGAAGCGCAGCACAGCCACGTCCACGGGCCGCAGTTCCCCGCGCGCGGCCAGACGACGCAACCGCTGCAACGCCTCGTCGTCGATGAGCCCCTGCTCGTACAGGCTCAGCGCCTCAGCCCAGGGGTCGACGCGCGGTTGCCCCGCGGGCGCGGGGGTAGGTGGGGCCACGCGCGTGGCATGGCGCTGCATCACCTGGTCGGCGACTTCGATGAGTCGGAAAACGTCAGGTCCACATACCATAGGAAAACGTCCTTTGTGGTAAGAGACGATAGACGATAGACGATGGACAATGGACGATGGTTGGGATGATCCCCCTCCATCGTCCATCGTCCGTCGTCCGTCGTCCGTCGTCCTCTCTGATTACGCTGCTTCGGGCTGGGCGGCCTGCGTCTGGCCGAGTTCTG
>JALWHQ010000039.1 GCA_026983525.1 Anaerolineae bacterium
TACGGCAAGCAGCGCATCAACGTGGTGGACTACTTCGGCGAGGCGGGGGTCGTCAAGATCAAAGGAGGGGGGCCGGCATTACTGAAGAAGGTCTTCTGGGAGAATTTCCGGGTGCGGGTGGACCATTACGTGCGCCTGGACTTGCCCGGCTTCGCGCGCGTCATCGACGTACTCGGTGGTGTGGATGTGGAGATCTCGTGTCCCCACACCGTCACGTGGGAGGGTGAGACCATTCACTTCAAGAAGGGGGTGCAGCACCTTTCCGGCAAGGAACTGATGGCCTATGTGCGCACGCGCGAGGGGAGCAACGACATCGACCGGGCGCGCCGCCAGCAGCGGGCCATCCTCGCCATGCGCGAGCGGGCTCGTGCCCTTAACCTGCTTCCCCGCGTTCCCGCCCTGTACCGCGCCCTGCGCGATAGCGTGCAGACCGACCTCTCTTTAGTGGACATTGTTGACCTGGGGCGGCTGGCCATGAACATCCCTACCGAGCGGGTATATGGGCGTGTCATTGGCTATCCTCTTGTGCGTGAGACGGTGACCGCGCGGGGGGAATCCGTGCTCATCCCCGACCTTCCGGCCATCCGAAAACTGTTCGAAACGGCCTTCGAGCAGCCGCCCCTTCTCAAAGCCACGGAACAAGGAGTGAACTGTGAAAAGGAATGAGCGCCCCCTCGAGGTGCGTCTGGTGGCCGTGGGGTCCACCAACCCGGTTAAAGTGGCTGCGGCCCGCCGGGTGATTCACTACTTCTGGCCCGAGGCGGAGGTTGTGGCGGTACAGGTAGCCTCGGGCGTGTCGGCTACACCGTGGGGCGTGGAGGAGACGGTGGCAGGGGCTCGACAGCGAGCATTGCGCGCCCGCGTGCAACTCGATGCCGACCTCGGGGTGGGGCTTGAAGGGGGGCTGGAGGATGTGCCCGAGGCCGGGGGCATCTTCCTCAGCGGATGGGCCGCGGTTGCCACACGCGATGAGCGCGTGTACCTGGGGTCGGGTGGGCGCGCGCCCCTCCCTCCTTCGTTGGTCGAGGCGGTGCGACGTGGCGAGGAGTTGGGCCCGGCCATGGACAGGCTCAGCGGTCAAGAGAACACGAAGCACACGGTGGGGAGTGTGGGCATTCTCACCCGCGGCTTTGTCCAGCGCGAGTCCCAGTTTGCCGTTGCCCTCGCTTACGCGTTGGTTCCGCTCCTTCACCCCGAATGGTGGCCGTGACGCAGACTTTCCCCCAGGAGGACAAGGAGCCCCGTGCTGCCCACGCCCAGCGCCCAGATGCCCGTGCCGTACGCGAGCGGGGTGTTGTACACGCGCTCGAACTCCGGCCACACGTTCGTAAGTTGGGAGACAACCACAAAAGCGGCCGCGAGCCCCAACCCGGCCAGGAGCACGTCCACCACGCGGGATGGCAGGTAGCGCCAGAAGGGCGCGACCCCGGCCACCAGCAGGCACAGGAGGATGAGGCGCACCTGAAGACGCCACTCCGGCGCGCGCAGGGAGGCGGGTGACCACGCCGGGGGGAGCATGCTCAAGGCCACGGCCGCGGCCAGCACCTGCAGGCTTACCCGCACCCAACGGGGAAAGGGCCAGCGCGGTTGCCAGGCGTGCAAAGCAAGCAGGAGGCTCAGCATCACCTGGGGGAGGAGAAAGCCCTCCCGCCAGATGTGTACCTGGCCGGCGCGCACCCCCGGCAGGAACTTGACCGCTTCGGGCATGTCCACGCCCAGCACGCGCGTGGCAACCGGCTCCGCGGGGATCCACGCGCCCCACACGGCCAGCGCCCACGCGCCCACGGTGACGATCCAGACGATGAGGAGCCTCAGGGTGCCCTTATTCCTCATGACGCACGTTCCATGGCCAGGGAGTAGAGGTGGACCAGCCGCTCGGCCACCGCGTCCCATGTGAAGCGCGCTGCCTGCGCGTAGCCTGCTTGCACCATGCGTTGGCGTTCGTCCTCGTCCAGGAGAACCCGTGCCAGGGCCTCGGCCCACGCGGCTTCGTCATCCGCGGGCAGAAGAATGCCCGCGTCGCCCACCACCTCGGGGAGGGAGGAGTTGTCCGCGCAGACCACAGGCACGCCGCAGGCCATGGCTTCCAGCGGGGGGAAGCCAAAGCCCTCGTAGAAGGAGGGGTAGGCAAAGGCGTCGGCCAGGGTGTAGAGCGCGGGCAGGTCGGCATCGGCCACGAATCCGGGGAAGTGGATGTGCTCCCGGTAGGGCGAGCGCGCGGCCTCCTCGAAAATGGGCTCGTACATCCACCCTTTGCTCCCGGCGATGACCAGGTGATGGGGCACGCCGAACCGCTTCTTAAGAAGATTGAAGGCGCGAATGAGCCCGGGGAAGTTCTTGCGCGGTTCCAGGCGACTCACGCTAAGGATAAACCGCTCGGGCAGGCGGTAGCGCTCGCGTACCTGGGCCAGCCTTTGCGGGTCTTTGACCTGGCAAAAGTGGGCCGAGAGCCCCGGGTACAGGACATGGACTTTGTCGGGGGGCGTGTTCCAGAAGCGCATCAGGTCGCGGCGCGTGCTTTCCGAGTCGGCCAGGACAAGGCGCGCCCGCCGCACCGCGCGCGGCACCGCCCCTCGCAGGTAGAACTCCAGGCCGGGCACCGCGTACTGGGGATAGACCATGAAGGAAAGGTCGTGGACGGTGACGATGCCGGGGGTCTTCCACAGTGGCGGGAGCACGAAATCCGGCGAGTGGAAGAGGTCGGCTCGCCCCAGGATCAGGTCGGCAGGCAGGGGGATGCGCAGGCGTTGCCAGAGGATGACGGCTTGGCGCTCGCGCAGGGGGAGCCTTCGCAGGGGATAGGGCCAGGTGGCCGGTGGTGGCGGCGCATCCTGCACCGTCACCAGCACCACGGGGAGGTCGGGGTAGTGCTCGGCGAGCGCGTTCACCAGGCCGCGCGTGTACCGCCCAATGCCCGCGGTCTGCTTCAGAGCGGAGGTGACGTCGATCAAGATGCGCGATGCGCGATGTGCTGTGTGTTGTCCCTCACGCGTCACGGGTGTCCGAGTTCTCCGTTGGTTGACCGGCCTTTTGACAAAGTCCCCAGGCTTGGAGACGGTATCAAAAGCCCAGGGTTGGTCGAGGGATATGATATTCGATCTTGGGGAACCAACCAACTTCACGGGCGTTGCAATACGCTGTACAGGCTCAGATCCCCCTCGCGCCCGTCGGAATGGAACTGCTCGACAACCGTGAGGCCCGCGGCCCTCGCCAGGCGGTCGATTTCGTCCTCGGTCACGTGGTGGACATAGCGGTAGCCGTAGCCTTCCTTCTTCCAGTCCAAAAGGTAATCGCCCGGCTCCACGTCCTCGGGGGAAAGCCCCACGCGCGCCCAGGGCACAATCTTCCGCCTCATGCGCTCGCTGTGCAGAAAACGCCAATTGGAGAGGATGAGGTACCCCTTTGCCTCGAGCAAGGAGGCGGCCTCGCGCACGAACCCCTCTCGGTACGCCTGTCCGGGGATGTGGTGGAGGACGGCGAGGGCTACCACCACGTCGAAGCGCGCGCCGTCGAGCACTCCTGCCCAACCCGGCTCGCCCAGGTCGAGTAGAAGGAAGTGGGCGCGCACGTGTTTCAGGTCCTCCCCTTTTTGACGGGCAATGTGCAGCAGGCCGGGGCTCGCGTCCACCCCCAGATACGTGGCCCGGGTCACGTGCGTATCCAAGAAGTGAGCAAAGCGACCGTTGCCGCATCCCAGGTCGAGGACGTGGCATTCGGACGGGAAATAGCGTATAATGTGGGCATACCCCGGTTGCGCGGTGAAGCGTGTGGATGAAAACGCGGCCGCAAAGCGGGTGTAGAAGGTGCGGTTGAGCGTAAGAAGACGGCGACGGATGGTCGTGTTCATGGTTTTGTGATGCGTGATATGTGATGCGTAATGCGTAATGCGTGATGCGTGATACGTGATGCGTGATGCGTGAGCGGGAGGGTTACGCACTACGCATTACGAAATATGTTCGTACTTCCATTCTACTCTACCCTTGCTCATGACCAAGATTCACGTGCGCAGGTGGGCGCCGCGCGAGGCACGCGAGCACGTTGTCGAATTGGATGCCGATGTCCTTGTGGAGGTCATCGAGCGGTTGCGCGCGGCCGATGGGGACAACGACGTCTACTCCCGCATTAGCAAGGCGTACGCCGCACGCACGGGCCACGTCTTGACCAAGTCCGAGTTGGTGGACGGCTACCGGCGCCTGGTCGAGTTGGGGCGGCTGCCCTTTGACCGGGAGTTGATGCGGCGGTTGCAGCGCAAGCCCGTGCGCACCAGTTCCGGCGTCGCGCCCGTCACCGTACTCACCAAGCCCTTCCCCTGCCCCGGCCGGTGCATCTTCTGCCCGGACGCGGCGAACATGCCCAAGAGTTACCTGCCCGACGAGCCGGGCGCACAGCGCGCGCTACAGAACGAGTTCGACCCCTACCGTCAGACGCTCAGCCGCATTCGTGCGTTCGAGTCCATCGGACATGACGCGGGCAAGGTGGAACTGCTCATTTTGGGGGGAACGTGGTCCGCGTACCCGCGCGACTACCGGGAGTGGTTCGTCAAGCGTTGCTTCGACGCCATGAACGGGGTGGACGCGAACACGTTGGAGGAGGCGCATCGCCTCAACGAGACGGCGGCCCACCGCAACGTGGGGTTGGTCATCGAGACCCGGCCGGACGCGGTGAGCGTGCGCGAGGTGGTTCACCTGCGGCGGCTGGGGGTGACCAAGGTGCAACTGGGGGTGCAAAGTCTGGACGACCGCATCTTGGAATTGAACAAGCGGGGTCACACCGTGGCGGACACGCGCCGGGCTTTTACCCTGTTGCGGGGCGCGGGCTTCAAGATCGTCGCCCACTGGATGCCCAACCTCTACGGCGCGACGCCCGAGTCCGACTATGAGGACTTTTTGCGCCTGTGGGAAGACCCCGCGCTGCGCCCCGACGAGTTGAAAATCTACCCGACCTCTTTGCTGGAAAACACGGCCCTCTACACCCTCTGGCAGGAAGGGAAGTACGAGCCCTACCCCGAAGAAGTGCTCATCGACCTGGTGGCCCGTTGTAAGACGCATGTCCCCCGCTATTGCCGCATCAACCGCGTCTTTCGCGACATTCCCTCGCCCAACATCGTCGCGGGGACGAAGAAGGCGAACCTGCGCCAATTGGTGCAGCGTTACATGGCCGAGCACGGGATGACCTGCCAGTGCATTCGCTGTCGCGAGGTGCGCCACCGCAGCATGGCTTCTGGTAGTCTGCGTCTCGACGTGTTGACCTACGATACCAGTGTGGGCCGTGAGGTGTTTCTCAGTTACGTCACGCCTGACGACCACATTGCCGGCTTTTTGCGTCTTTCTCTGCCGACCTCGCGCGATGTCGTGCCTATAGAGGAAATCAAGGGCGCGGCGATGATTCGCGAGGTGCATGTGTACGGCCCTGCGTTGTCGGTGGGCACACCCAGCGATGGCGAAGCCCAGCACCGAGGCCTCGGCCGCCGCCTCATCGAAAAGGCGGCCGAGATCGCGCGCGGGGAGGGCTTCCGCGAGTTGGCCGTCATCGCCGCCGTGGGCACGCGCCCCTACTACCGCAAGTTGGGCTTCGAGTTGCACACGCTGTACATGATGCGTTCTTTATGAGAAGGGATGCCCATTCAGGTCAATGTCGCCCTCTCACCGGACCTCCGGAGGCCACCGTCGGCGGGGTTTTTGTGTGGGGTAAACCGGCAACATGGCCCACAGACGTAAGGGTTGAGTCGTCTTATTCACATCACAAAAGGAGGTAGCACCATGCCTGTGTATGACTATCAACTCCTGCTCAAACGCCTCATCGAACACGGGGTCGAGTGGTATCCCGAGCAGAAGATCGTCTACCGGGATCAGTGGGAATACTCGTACGCGGACATGTATGAACGCGTGCGTCGTGTTGCTGCAGCGCTGCAGGCCATGGGGTTGAAACCCGACACCAAGGTGGGTGTCATTGAGTGGGACAGCCATCGCTACCTGGAGATGTACTTTGGCATCCCAGGCGCGGGATACGTATTGCACACCATCAACCCGCGGTTGGCTCCGGCGGACATCGGCTACACCATCATTCACGCCGAGGATGAGGTGCTCATCTTCCACGAGGACTTCCTCCCCCTGGTGGAGCGTCTGGCCCCTCACCTGAGCACCGTCCGCCATTACATTGTCATCACGGACAAGGAGAAGGCGCCCGATCACCCACTGGCGCGCGTGGAGTACGAGTCCTGGATTCACAGCGTGCAGCCCTTGCCCGAGTTGCCCGATTTCCCCGAGACCACCCAGGCAACCATGGCCTATACCACGGGCACCACAGGTAAGCCGAAAGGTGTGTACTTCAATCATCGCCAGTTGGTGCTTCACACCCTTGCAGGCGCGGCCACCATCTCCACCCTGGCCGATTACCCTGTCAACAAGCGTACCGTCTACATGCCCCTAACACCCCTGTTCCACGTGCACGCCTGGGGCATCCCCTACCTGATGACCATGCTGGGCGTGAAGCAGATATATCCCGGTCGGTATGAACCGGCCATGCTCCTCAAACTCATTGTGGGACACAAGGTTACCTTCAGCCATTGTGTGCCCACCATCTTGCAGATGATTGTGGGCGCGGAGGCGGTGCAGGGGCTCGACCTGAGCCACTGGACGGTGGTCATCGGTGGAGCGCGGTTGACGCGCGGCCTGGCCGAGCGGGCGCGGGCGTTGGGCATCAACATTTACGCCGGCTACGGCATGTCCGAGACTGCGCCCATCCTCACCCTGGCCATGCTCAAGCCCTACATGCTGGATTGGGATGAGGACCGCAAACTGGATTACCTGATCAAGACGGGCGTGCCCATTCCGTTGGTGAAATTGCGCATCGTCAACGAGAAGGGGGAGGACGTGGCGCGCGATGGCCAGGAAAAGGGCGAGATCATCGTGCGGACGCCGTGGCTCACCCCCGGCTACTACAAGGATCCCGAGAAGTCCGAGGAGCTGTGGCGGGACGGGTGGCTCCATACGGGCGATGTGGCCGTCATGGACGAGCACGGCTACGTGCAGATCGTGGATCGCCTGAAGGACGTGATCAAGAGCGGTGGAGAGTGGATTTCCTCCCTCGAGTTGGAGAATCTCCTCAGCCTGCATCCGGACGTGGAGGAGGCCGCGGTCATTGGTATGCCCGACCCGAAATGGGATGAGCGGCCTCTGGCCATTGTCGTGCCACGCAAGGGGGCCGAACTTACCGCGGAGCAGTTGAAGGAGCACCTCGCCCAATATGTGGAATCGGGGGCCATCACCCGCTGGGCCATCCCCGACAAATTCGCCTTCGTGGAAAGTCTGCCCCGCACCAGCGTGGGCAAGATCGACAAGAAGGCCCTGCGCGCGCAGTTCATCAAGGAGGAATCGTAGATACGAGCCGGGGGCAGGGCTTATCAATGCTCGACGTTGGAGCAAAGGCCGTTGGAAGCGGCCTGAGTGGCCGAGTTCCGAACTCTTCAAGAGTTCGGAACTCGGCTGAAGATGATGAAGTTCAACTCTTCTCCTTCCCCGGGAGCTATCTATCGTTTTTCCAGTGGAGCCATTGATAAGCCCCCGCTCATCACCTGCCCTGCTCCAGGGGACGAAACACGCCCCTTTCCTCGTCGTACACCAGTGTAAGCACCCGTCCGCTCTGCAGGCGTAGGGTGCCCTCGAAGACGGGTCGCCAGGCTTGGTCGTCATCTTTCATGAGTACTTCGATTCGGTGTGGACCGTTTTGCATCTTTATGTCTTCCACCGCGTATGTCAGTCCCTCATGGCGAAGGCCACTGGCATAATACGTCCCCTCGTGCACGGTGCGGCCATCCACGCGCAATTGCAAATGGACGGGATAGCGCTCCCCACCCAGCACCTGCTCGGCAGAGACGCCCGGCGGCAGT
>JALWHQ010000040.1 GCA_026983525.1 Anaerolineae bacterium
CGCCCACACCAACCCCAACCCCTGGGCAGGGGTTGGTCGTCCAGGCCAAACTGGTCGATCGCACGTGGCTGCGGGTGCTGGTGGACGGGGAGTTGGTCGAAGAGGGGCTTTATGATGCGGGATCCGAGTTTGCGTGGAAAGGACAGGTCGTGGAAATCCGCACCGGCAATGCCGGCGGTATAAGTTTAGTGGTGAACGGCGAAGATTTGGGGATATTGGGTGAGACGGGAGAGGTGCAGCACTGGGTGTTCTTCTTGAAGGACGGAAAGGTTGTGCGCGTGACACCAACACCCACTCCTACACCCGCGGCCGAGGAAGGATAGTGTGTGAAGGATGACACGAAAACGAGAGCGGCGCTATTATCTCCTATCTTTGGGATGCCCCAAGAACACCGTTGACAGCGAAGGGATGGCCGCGCTTCTGCAGAAGCAGGGCTACACGGCCACCTCCAGGCCCCAAGACGCCCACGTCCTCATCGTCAACACCTGCGGCTTCCTCGAATCGGCCAAGGAGGAGTCGATCGGCTACCTGCAAACCCTGGCCGCGCGGAAGAAAGATGGCCAACTCCTCATCGCGGCCGGGTGCCTGGCCCAACGCGCGCCCGAGGAAATCAAAGCCCGCGTTCCCGGTCTGGATGGGCTGCTGGGCACCCGCCGTTGGATGGAGATCCTCCGCCTCATCGAGATCCTTCAGCACGACCGCCGAGGTGGGCGGCACTTTTCCCTGCGCGAACTCCTGGGCGACCCTGAGGCCCCGCAACCCATTGCCCGCCCCGACCACGTGGGGGTCAGCGCGTACTTGAAGATTGCCGACGGGTGCAACGCGCCCTGCGCGTTCTGTTCTATCCCCACCTTCAAGGGGAAACTGCGCAGCCGCCCCCTGCCCGACCTGGTGGACGAGGCCGTCCGCCTGACCGCGGGCGGGGCGCGCGAGATCATCCTCATCGCCCAGGACACCACGGACTATGGCCGCGACTGGGGCGAGCCGAACAGCCTGCCCCGCCTCATCAACGCTCTCGTCAACCGCGTGCCCGACCTCCACTGGCTCCGCTTGATGTACGCGTACCCGGGCCACGTGAGCGATGAACTCATCCAGGTGATGAGCGAGTACCCGCAGGTGGTCCACTACCTGGACATTCCCCTCCAGCACGGCGACCCGCGCACGCTGCGCCGAATGCGACGCCCGTCCAATTTGGACATGGTGTTCGAGACCATCGAGAAACTGCGCGCGGCCATGCCTGACATCGCGCTGCGCAGCACGTTTATCGTCGGCTTCCCAGGGGAGACGGAGGAAGAGTTCGAGCGATTGCTGGAGTTCGTGGAGGCCATTCGCTTCGACAAGGTGGGGGCGTTCACCTTCTCGCCGGAACCGGGCACTCCCGCGGCCACCATGCCCGACCAGGTTCCCGAGGAGGTGAAAGAAGAACGCTGGAACCGCCTTATGGCCTTGCAGCAGCGCATTTCCCTGGAGCGCAATCAGGAGCAGGTGGGCCGCGTGCTCGAGGTGTTGGCGGAACGCGTCGTCACTGCTGAATCGCTGCGCGACCTGGGATTTGTGGGGCCGCGCGACGGCGTGTACACGCTGGCTCGTTCCTATCGCGAGGCGCCGGAGATCGACGGGTATGTCATCGTGCCCGGCCATTTGGAACCGGGCGCGTTTCACCACGTGCGCGTCACCGGCGCCCTTGAGTATGACCTTATTGGGGAGGCGGTGT
>JALWHQ010000041.1 GCA_026983525.1 Anaerolineae bacterium
CCCCACGGCCACGCCCACGCCAACGCCCGTTCCGCCCATGTACTCCTTTGACCTCTTTGGCGAGACGCGTGAGGTGAACGCCAAGGCCGGGGACAAGGTGGCCGTGCTTATGGAGATTTTCAACAGCGGTACGGGTGCGGACCGGTACGAGGTGCGCGCGTTCCGCGACCGGGACTGGGACGTCAACCTGTGCGTGGTGGAGTGCTACCTGCTCGGCCCTCTCCGCACGCCCGATGTGCCCGCGGGCCGCCGTTTTCGATTTAGCCTGCGCGTCCAAGTGCCCGACAGCGCGTCCCCGGGCGACTCCATTCACATTGCCGTGGTTGCCCGCTCCGAGCACCAACCCACCCTTAACCAAACGTGGGACGTGCGCATCAAAGTAACGAGTATCGGGTATCGGGTATCGGATTAATACGTAGTCACCAAACAACCCATACCACAAAGGAGGCGTGTAATGAGCAAGGCAAAAGTGCGTCTTGTCGAAGGGATGCAATTCGTAGCGGAAGGTGGTACCGGTCACGCCATCGTTCTCGACAGCGATCCCTCGGTGGGGGGACGCGACACGGGGAGTCGCCCCATGGAGTTGCTGCTCATGGGATTGGCCGGGTGCACGGCAATGGACGTGGCCTTCATTTTGCGCCGCAAGCGGGTCGACCTGCGAGGCTTGGAGGTCAATGTGGAGGCAGAACGCGCGGACAAACACCCCAAAGTGTACACCAAGATACATGTGGAATACGTGATTTACGGGGATGTGCCGGACAAGGCCGCTCGTCAGGCCATCGAACTGTCGGAAGAAAAGTATTGCTCCGCGTCGGCCATGTTACGCAAGACCGCGGAGATTACGTGGTCATACCGCATTGTGAAGGAATGAGGCCCTGGACACCAACACGCGGGGGCGATTTAGGTATCGCCCCCGCGCGCCTCGCACCGATCTATTCCTCGTCGCTCCTGGCGTACTTGAGCGTCTCCTGCAAAATCTCGTCGTTCGCGAACTCGTCCCAGCGCTTCTTGCGCCGCTTCTTTTCGCGACGCTGCTCCCTCATGGCTTGAGCCTGGAGGAAGGCAATTTGCACGGGCGAAAGGATGTCCTCTTCCTCGTCCTCCGCGACCTCCTCCAAGGCGACCGAATCCACTGCCTCGGGCTCGCTTTCTTCCTCGCGCAGGCCCTTCAAACTCAGGTCGACCCGGTTCCGCCGAACGTCCACCTGGACAACCTTGGCTTCAATCTCCTCCCCCACTTCCACAATGTCCGCGGGGTGACGGACGTAGCCTTCGGCCATTTCCCGCACGTGGAGGAGCGCATCCTTGCCGATGCCGATGTCCACAAAGGCGCCGTAGTTCTCGATGCGCGTGACCGTGCCTTTGACGATGTCCCCCACTTGCAAGTCGCGGATGGTGCGCGTGCCCGGCGGGATCATGGTCAAACTGATGCGGTTTTCGGCCTTGTTGAGGTCCTTGATCCAGACCGTGACCTCATCGCCCACGTTGACCACGTCCGTCACCTTGGCGACGCGATAGGGGGCCAACTCGGAAATGTGCACGAGGCCATCGGTGTTGACGCCGATATCCACAAAGGCGCCGAAATTGGTCACGCGGGTGACTTTGCCGGTGAGTTGCATACCCCGGGCCAACTTCTTGACGATGCGCTTGCGCGGGATAACTCGAACCCGCCCTTCCTGTTCCGTCACGAATGCGTCCTCCTGTCTCGATATGGTGCTCGTTCACGGGCTCCTTAAGGGTGGCCGACCGACAAACCGAGGTTGAGATCGCCTTCACGTCGTCGGTCAATCAGCGATATTTTACGAGATAACAAGAAATGCGCAAAACCGCACCCACCTTGAGAAACGTTCTATGCGATAGGCGCTCCCAACTCGGAATCCGCGTCGGGTTGCAGGAGGACGACGCGCCCATCTGACTGGATGGCCCCCAACACGAGCACTTCCGACATGAACGGCCCAATTTGTTTGGGGGGAAAGTTAGTGACGGCCACAACCAAGCGCCCCAAGAGGGCCTCCTTGTTCGGATACCACTGCGGTAATTGGGCCGAACTCTTCTTCACACCGTAGGGCCCAAAGTCGATCCACAACTTGTACGCGGGCTTGCGCGCCTCGGGGAAGTCTTCCACCCGGATGATCTTGCCCACGCGCATGGCTACTTTGGCGAAATCGTCCCAGGTAATCGTCGCCTTTTCCTCGGCCATCTGCTTCCTCCTACCCTTCCCGTAAGGTACTCATCCGTCTCTCTCCAGGCAAGTGAGGCAAGGCCGCCGGGGGTACTGTTTGGCGACAGTTATTCCCGGTAGCCAATCTCGTCGCGCAAGGCTGCTTCTGGCGGGAATTCCTGGGCGTGCGGGAAAAGAACGAGGATCTGCGTCAATTTGCATACGAAGAGGCAGCCCCCTGGCAACTTTTCCCCCAGTATGCTTCTTACTTGGATTCCATTGTTGCCTCATTGAGTATCAACGGTAACTTCAATGGACTGACGAGTGGTGAAGGTGTTGGTGTAGGTGTGGCAGATGCTGGGGCAGAAAGACCGCCCAGGGCGAATTCTCCCACATGGTCCAGTTGCACGGTAATCACGTTTTCATCCATATCATGGGTACATCCGGCACAGGGAAGTAGCGGTTCCCAACCCTTGCCGGTGTTCCAATAAAGGTTGAGCGATGCTTCATCCTCGACCCCAACACTCTCCCACTGCCAGTCCTCGTAGAAGACTTGCAGCGTGAAGGGTTGTTTGAACCATATCATAGGATTGCCCTGGGCATCCTTCGCCTCCAAGTCAAAACCGATGCCGCTGAACAACAGTAGCCGATCTTCTGTCGCGATGCTTCGTTCTTTGCTGCGGTTGGCAGTGGAAAGGGAACCCAAAGGCAGGCTGGGATAACTGCGTCGCGTGTATATGATAGTCCACCCAGCAAAGTAAGGATCAGTAAAATCGGCTCGTGCTACATCAAAACTCAGCAGGCCGGCGGGAAGGCTCAAAGGAGGCTTGTAAACGATGCCATCTCCATAGATAGTGTCACTAACGTTGCCTGCCCCATCCCGGAAGCGAACGTACACAAAAGCCACTCCCGTATTCGGATCGGGTTCAAGCGTCCAGGACATCTGTGAAACAAAGGGAAGCCAGGGAACCCCGGTGAGATCTGGAGAGTTACTGACCTGCACGTACCGAATATCGTCCGTTCCCCGAAAGGTCAGGGTGACATTCTTGCTGGAGGTGTAACGATCCCCATTGTTGATGAATACCCCTCCCTCGGGCTGATATGGATCCGCTGCCGGTTCTGCATAGAGTACCCGTGTAGGACGACCTTCGGCACCGGACGCGCCTATGGGCTGGATAAAGTAGAAGTAGTCTTGATCGTTAACCAACAGCGTATCCGTGATCGTCCCTGTCGTCGGGTCAAATTCCCCGACTAAGTGGAAGGCTCCGGTCAAGCCGGTGCGCCGGTAAACGCGCATTTTCTGGTATTCCGGTCGGGGGTCAAAGTGCAAAACTACGCTCTCCGGCCGGTTCTCGATCCAAAAGTCGGTAACGGGAGGGATAGTGTCATCGCCACTGAAAAGTGGGTTCTGTCCCTTTTTAACTTCGCTGCCATCGGTTTCTCCTCCCCGGTCCGTGTCCGGATCATCCGGGTTTGTTCCTAACTCGAATTCCTCCTTGTTTGTCAGACCATCACGGTCCAGGTCGAGGTCAGCATCGGGAACACTGCTATCCACATTAGCAAAGCGATCCTCCCATCGGTCGATCATCCCATCCCGGTCCCAATCCAAAACTTTCTGTTCTCCCCCCAAAACGGGGGTGTAAGTCAGTCGCAGGTAGCGTTCGAAGGGCTTACCATCGTTGTTGCGCCCTGTAGCGTACAGGTCGAAGATCCAGGTGTGCCCGACGAGGGGATCGATTTCCAAAGGACGGTTGATGCGGTCGTAGACGTAACCATAAACCCCGTCCCCAGCGATGTCGTCATAAGGGCCTCCGTCGTCCACCAGTTCGACCCGTTCTGTCGTTCCATCGGGACGATGCACAGTAGCGATAATCTGAGCATCCAGTACCGGTCCCTGCTGATCCGTCAGGCTGGCCTGGATGCGAACTGGCAGGCCGGGATAGCGCTCTCCAAGGGTGTTGTCCAGGAAGGCGTGGAGTTCCGTGCCGTAAATTAACCGTCCGGAGAGGCTGCCGATCCATCGGCTGGTGCCGCCTGGCGCGGAGAGTTGGATGCGGTAGGTTCCGGATGGCAACTTTGGGGTGTAGAAGACGCGATGTGTTTTGCCATCGCTCAGTTGGATAAAGGAGACACCACCGGGGCCAGCGATGCTCACCTTGAGTGGAGCGGCAGGGTCGCTCCAGTTGAAACTGAAGAAGGCGTCCCGCACCCCATCCTCGGCGATTTCCACGTTAATGGTTTGGCTGCCAGTGAGCGTGCCGCCATCTTGCCATAGCCGCTGATGGCCGGCGATGAACTCCCGCGCGCGGCGGTACACGTCTGCCAATGCATTGGGCAGGTTACTGGCTGAGGTGCTTTCGGCCCGGGCCATCGTACCACCTTCCTCGATGTAATGATAGCACCGGTCTACCCAGACATCTCCACACGTGGTGCGAGCAATATCTCGCATCAGATCTTCGTCCGCGTCCTGACCCAGGGCAATGGCGTGAATTTTAGTACCCGCGGTAACAATGGCCCCCCTCACGTCATTCCAGTACGGCGCGGTGTTCTCCATGCCATCGCTGAGGAGAACCATCCACCACTCGTGATCTCGGTCGCCATCCGTGTTGAGGATGTCTTGGCCGAGGCGCAGACCGTCGCCGATGGAGGTAGTGGTTGCAGGGGCAAGGACGTTGATTCTGGCCTGGGCAGATGCCCGTACACCGGCCGCGTCGTCCTGGTCAGGCACTGTGGTCAGCGGGTATTCCAGCCGGGCGCTGGCGCTGAAACTTACCACCCCCAGCTTATCATACTGTTGTACGACATCGGTGAAGAGACGGGCCGCGGTTTTGGCCGCGTCCATCTTGTCGAAGTCCCCCATGCTGCCGCTGCGGTCGATGACCAGGACCTGGTCCTTCGCGTTGAGGTCGTAGATGACGGCGTCCGTCTCTGTGTCGTAGATGCCAAATGCGGATGGCCCAAGGTGGACAGTAAGGTCAAACGCGTCACCCAGGCGGGCGCGCGGCTTTCGAGGGGCCTGGACAACCAGCCAGTACTGGTTCTGAACATAGCCACCGTTGAGGATGGTGGCCGGATCACTGCCCACAGTTACGGTGAAGTCGCGGCGCCAGTCCAGTCCAGCTACGTAAGTGCTTGTCCCGGCCGCGCCTGTCACCTGTAGCCAGACCAGAAAGCGCCCCGGTTCGTCGGGGGCGCCCACGTAAGCCGGGTTCGCGGTCGTGGGGGCGACGATGTTGATGCTGGGTTGGGTGCAGCCCATCTCCCAATCGTAGCCGTAAGGGTCACTCCCTGTGGCCACAATGCCCACCATGCGGGTATAGGAGGTCGCGGCTTTTTGGGGATTCCAGACAGCACGGGCGAAGTCCTTCCCCTCGCTGCGCCAGAGTGCGATAACCTCTTCTACCCCATCACCGTTGGTGTCCTCTTGGATGAGCAACCAAGAGTGCATGAAGCGCGCATTCCCATCACCAATGACGCGCCAGTAAGCCAGGAGACAGTCCGCGTTGCGCAGGATGCCCTCGTAGTAGTTGGCTCCATAAGGAGACATCGCGTTGGGATCATTAACCTCCGCGTCCATCGCGTTCACACGGCCGCTGGCACCGGAGATTAGATCGGCTCCCTGAATAGTGCGCCGTTCCACGCCTCGACGTGGTCCATTAAGGGCATCGTTATACCGGGCCCCGTAGATCAACCGGTCCGGAGGGGTACGTTTTTCGTCCTTGTATTTGAGTACCTTCTCCGGATCGCGGCCATTCAGATAACTGGGATCCAACAGGGAGAGGTCAAAGTCCTTGGTGTAGTTCGCCACCGTAAAGTCCCAGAAAGTGTCGTCGAACCCCTGGCCGATGCGGGAGCGCAGCATACGATCCACCGCGTCCACGCCCCGACGCCCATGTCGATCAGACTGTTCCAACACAGCGAAGAGCGCGTCCACCCCTTCACCCGCGGTGCCGGCAAAGCGTGTGCCTGCCTGTTCCGCCAGGTAAGTCCACCACAGGGCTCCCTCATAGGCAGTGCCCAATAACCCCTTGGCTTGGGCGAACTCGTCCGTGCCATCATCATCCCGGTCTTCCCGGACGACCCACGTCGTATTGCCCAGGTAGGCATTCACTTTGTTATGATAGAAACTGCCTACAAGATTATCCAGATCGTCAAAGACTTTGTCCTCCATCATAGCAGCCTGACCTTCCATGAACCACCCACCCCCGCCTGCTTTATACGCATACTGGATCATGTGCCACAGTTCATGCAACACCGTAGCCCGTGGATCTGGCGGTCGATCGCGCGCCACATGCTCGCCATGCAATTCGATGCCACTGCCATCGGAATAAGCGTAGCCGAGCGCACCTATGTCATAAATGTACACGTTCCGATTTTCGTCCCGGTCCCACTTGGGCTCCTTCAACCCCCAATCGCTCAGGTAGCGTTGCAGAGTACGCTGGAGGTTGCGCGGCACGCTTTCCGGATCGTTTGGGCCGCTGCCCCCGCCGCGCCAGTCGGGATCCACGACGTTCAAAATGCCGTCGCGATCCGCGTCTGGCCCGGTATCGAAAACACCATCTCCGTTGGTGTCCCGGGTAGCAATACACGCGTTTCCCGAATCTTGGTCAGGTATACCGTCACCGTTGGTATCCTTATCATTTGCCGTGTCACATTCACAGTTGGTGCCATTGTTACAGTTGGTGGTGTACCAGAAGCGATAACTTTTGGACCCCGCGCGGACATTGGATACACTTTCCCGCAGATACCCTGGGTTGCTCGCCGCCCACACCAATCCGGCCAATCCTAAGGCCATGAAGAGAGCGAACGATACATAGCGTACGGGGTGCCTAAGCATTCTCTGGAGAGTGGGGGTAAACATGATCAAGACCCTCCTTGTTGAATACCCATACTTTCATGGCTTATATCACTCTGCTTGCCCGGATCGTGGACGAAGAAATGCCCGCTCCCGAAGGTTCTTTCGTAGATCTTCCCATCCGGCCCGGTGACGAGGCCATACCCAACGGTATCTTCGTCCGCAATGCCACCAAGAACGATTCGATCCACCGTTCCCTTGTCCGCAATACCTCACCCAAGTCCACGACAGCCACCAATCCCGCGGCCACCCGCACCTGGCGCAGCCCGGTACCGCCTGTCTATCATCGCGCTTTCCAGATGAGTGGGAAGTAGTTGTAGCGAGGGGTTGCCTTCAACACGGTCAAGGCCCACCCGAACCGGTCCCTACGCTCTGCAGCGACCCCCGGCAATCGCTTCTGATCCCACCCCTGATTACCTGTGGCGCGCAGGCCGCCGGCAGCGCCGTAGATGACGTTGACACCTCCTGCATCTTGCTGATCACCAATGTCCTCCGAGGGCACACCGATACCCAAGTCTGCGTAGCCATCCCCGTTGAAATCGCCACTGGTCAGCGTGAAGCCGAACCAGTCCCCGGCCTCGACGACGCCGACGATGCCGGGGCTGCCCTGATGCCACAGTTGATTGCCCGTGTCCCGAAGCCCAGAAGCATGGCCGTAAATCACTGCCACCGCGCCAGCATCCTGAACAGCGCCTACATCCTCATAGGGCACCCCCACGGCCAGGTCGTCGTAACCATCCCCGTTGAAATCGCCACTGGTCAACGACCGCCCAAACGCGTCGTTCTTTTCGGCCGCGTCTTGGACGGCGCCCAGTCCCTGGTACCAACTTTGATGTCCCTGGGCACTCAGTCCCCGCGTGCTGCCGTAAATGACGTTCACGGCCCCCGCGTTGGAGGTGGATCCGATATCTTCCCAGGGTACGCCAACGGCCAGGTCATCGTACCCGTCGCCATTGAAATCTCCGGTACTCAGAGCGTAACCGAAGATGTCGCCGGCTTCCGCGAGCGCATTGATGTCGTCTCGTCCCTGCCACCACGTCTGGGTACGCCCGGATGTCAAACCGGTGCGGCTGCCATAGATCACGTTGACTATGCCCACGTCGGTACTTTGAGGCGTGTCCTCAAAAGGCACTCCGATGGCCAGATCGTCATATCCATCACCGTCGAAGTCGCCGGCTGCTACGGCCCACCCAAAGCGATCACCCGCCTCAGCCGCCGCATTGGGGAAGTAGTCGGCCTGGTTGAGGTATTGGGAGCCGCTTGTACGAAGTCCTCCTGCCGAACCGTAGATGATCCGCACCGCGCCCGCGTCTGTGAGAAGATTGACATCACTATGAGGAATGCCTACGGCCAGGTCATCGTACCCGTCACCGTTGAAGTCGCCGACGGTGAGCGAAGTGCCGAACCTTTCATCCGCCCTCATGCTCACGGCTGAGACGAAGTCCGCGCGCGTCCACAACTCGTTGGCCCTGTTCAATCCAGAGGCCGTGCCGTAGAAGACGTGCACCGCGCCCGCATCCTGCACCGTCTGATAGATAAAGCCGAGTTGGACACGTACATCCTCCCAGGGAACCCCCACGGCCAGATCCGGATACCCATCCCCGTTGAAGTCGCCCCCGGCCACCGCGTAGCCAAAGCGGTCCTCGGTTTCACTTTCATCCTCCACACCGGGGACGTCCTGGTACTTGACTTCGTGGTGGGCCGCCGTGAGCCCGGATGTCGCCCCGTGGATGACGTGCACGATGCCCGCATCGGGCGTGCCGCTCACATCCTCAAGGGGCACGCCGATGACGAGCGCGTCGTACTGCCAGACAGGCCCGCCTGCCACAGAGGGGCTTACTGTGCTCAAAAGATACAGGCCACACATGCACACCGTGACAAAAAGGAGTCGAACAACGCGGCTCTGCATTGCTTTCTTCCTCCTCACTTCATCGTCATAACCGGGAAATACAGGGTCCGTTTGAAGAAGCCCTCAGGTGAGAATTGGGCATCGCCTCCCAGTGTCCCGTGATGGGATCCCACCGCATCTCGGGCGTCGCCGTCGAAGTGCCACACCGCCAACAGGCCCGGACGCGGCCCGTTGATGGCCCGATACATGTCGGCCTGAATCTCGGCCTGTGTGCGCACTACGTTCCAGATGCGCACTTCGTCGATGAGGCCTTGAAATCCACAAAGGGCTCGATCTGTACAACCGCCATGTCGGTCCGCGCCGATGTAGAGCGCGCCGCTGCCGGGATTAATCGGGCCGTTGTTGAGTGTGCTTTCCAGATCCAACCGGCCGTTGATATAGTACCGCCGGGTCGTGCCGTCGTACGTGACCGCGACATGTATCCACTGGCCGGGTGGAATGGGTGTCCTACCATCTACACGTTTGTAGCCGGTGTGATAGAAGCGGATAGGCTGGTTGCAGAAACCGAGCCAATAGGACTCCCGCCAGCCGTTGCCCACCACCGTCTCACATCGGTAGGCTTCCCGCTTTACCCAGGCCTCGATAGTGATGGCGCTCAAATTGTTTAGGTCATCGGCAAAGGGGATTTCCACGTAATCGCCGTCACCGTCCAGGCGCAGAGAGCGCCCACCCGACGTAGACGGAGACGCGTCCAGGCTGGAAAGGTAAGACCGGAAGTCGGTATCCCTCTCATACGTGGTGTAGGCAAACCCAGCCCTACCGATCATTGCTAAGAACACCCACAGGTACACGATGACGAGTAATGGCCACAAGATGCGTGATTGACGTGTTCTCTGCATCATGGGGCATTCCTCCCGAGCTGTAAGGGTTAATTGCGTGGAGGATTCATTCCGTGAACTACGGAATCGCTCGGCTACTCCTCGCTAAGTGTTCCCTCGCTGCCCCCGGAGGACGCGCGCATCTCCTCCTCCAGGAACCGCATCAACGCCCCCAGGTCCAGAAAGCGATACCGTTCTGCGCTTACCGGGTCCTCCAGCACCACTCGCCACGTCTCTTTACCCGGCTCCAGGTCACGATAGAGGCGTAGCAGGTAAGAGCGGTAAAGACGTATGCGTACCAATGTCCATCCCCCGCCTGTGATATAGCCCATCATAGTCCACGACCGTTTCCAAAACGTTTCTCGGATATGGACTTGCGCTATGTGTCTAAAGTGATCTATCATTCTGAAAATCGTCGTGTTCTCCGCGTTCCTGTTCGCTCGCCTGGGTGGTATGTGTATCCCCGAGGTCGGCAGCGTGAGTCGGGTCTCTCTTTATCTGTTAGGCTCATATCACGTAACCATCGATGGGAAGCCGATCACCGAATTTCGCTCCGACAAGGCGCGCGCGCTGCTGGCCTACCTCGCGGTCGAATCCGACCGCCCCCACCCGCGCGAGTTCCTTGCCGCCCTCCTGTGGCCGGACGTGCCCGAGGATACCGCGCGCAGCAACCTGCGCCTCACCCTGCACCGGCTGCGCAAGGCCCTGCATGACACCGGTTCCGAGTCTCACCTCTTCCACATCACTCGCGAAACCGTCCAGGCGCGACCGGACGCGTTCTGGGTAGATGTGCTCGCGTTCAACCAAGCCCTTGCCCGGGCCCGCGAACATCCCCACGCTGACATCGAGCACTGCCGGGAGTGTGCGGGCCAACTTGCGCGCGCGGTCTCCCTCTATCGGGGCAGTCTCATGCGCGGTTTCTCCCTGCGCGACTCCATCCTTTTTGCCGACTGGGCCCTCCTCCTGCGCGAGCGATTACACCGCTTCGCGCTCGACGCGCTGCACTGCCTGGCCGAATATCACCGGCGGCGGGGCGAACTGGAAAAGGCCGAAATCTACGCCCGGCGCCAGGTGGAACTGGAACCCTGGCGCGAGGAAGGTCACTACCAACTGATGGACATCCTCGCTCGGCGGGGGGAGTTTTCCGCGGCCCTACGCCAGTACGAGGCGTGTCGCCGCATTCTGGCCGAGGAACTGGCGCTGGATCCCTCACCCCGGACCCGCCAACTGTACGAGCGCATCCTGCGCCTGCGCGCGAATCCTCATCCCAACCTCCCCGCGCGGCCGGGCCCCTTCGTGGGGCGCGTGGAGGAGATGGCCCGAATGGCCGCCCTTCTCACCAACCCGGACTGCCGCCTGATCACGATTCACGGCCCGCCGGGCGCGGGCAAGACGCGCTTGGCTCTGGAGGCTGCCGCGGCCCACGCCTACGCCTTTCTGGACGGCGTCCACTTCGTTTCCCTGGCCGGAGTAGAGGCATCGGAACACCTGGACACCGCGGTGGCGCAGGCCCTCGACCTCTCCCTCCAGAGCACGGCCCCCCTTCGACAGCAGGTCATCGAGCATCTGAAGCCTCGCGAGATCCTTCTCGTGCTGGACAATGTGGAACACCTGTTGGCTTCGCCGCCCACGGGGCCGTCTCCACTTGTGGCCTTCCTGCTCGCTATCCTGGAACACGCGCGCGGCGTCAAGGTCATCGTCACCTCGCGGCACCGCCTTCACCTGCGCTGGGAATGGGTGGTCGAAGTAGATGGATTGCCCTACCCGCAGGTCGAGGACCGCGATGGGAGCGAGCGCGATTTCCCTGCCCTGCGCCTGTTCACCCTGCGCGCCCAACAGACGTCCCCCTACCTGGTGCCCGAACGTGAGGCTGCGGCCATTGCCCGCATCTGTCGCGCGGTCGAAGGGATGCCCCTGGCTATCGAACTGGCCGCGGCCGCGGTGCGCCATGCCTCCTGTGCGGAGATCGCGGCCCGCCTGGAACACACCCTCGACGTGTTGCGCGCCTCCCACCCTGACCTCCCCCCGCGGCATCGCAGTCTGCGGGCCGCGTTCGAGCATTCATGGTGCCTCCTCTCCCAGGACGAACAGGAGGCCCTGATGAGGCTCTCCGTCTTTCGGGGCGGATTTTCGGACGACGCGGCCCAGGACGTGGCGGGCACGTCCCCCCACCTGCTCGCCTCCCTGGTCGATAAGGCCCTCCTGCAACGCCGCGACGGCAACCGCTTCACCATGCACGAGTTCGTGCGCGCGTACGCGCACAAAAAGTTACGCGCGCGTCCAACCCTGCACGTGCATACCTGCCGCGACCACGCGCGCCATTTCGCCCGCCTCCTGCACGAGCACGCGAAGGCCCTGCTGGGCACATCCCCCCAGGCCGCGCTGGAGGCCATCGGTCGCGATCTGGACAACGTGCGCGCGGCCTGGCAGTGGGCAATCGCCCAGGGGGACGACGAGGTGCTGGCCCAGGCCGAGGAGGGCCTGTACCTTTTCTTCGAAATGCGTGGGCTGTTCCACGAGGGGGAAGCCACATTTCGCGCCGCGACCGACCATCTTCTCGCGCGGGGGAATGGCGCTGCACCCCACCTGCTGGCCCGATGTCTGCTGCGTCAGGGGTGGTTCTGCTGGCGGCTGGGGCGCTACGATCGCGCGTGTGATCTGTTACAACAAGGGCTAAGACTGGCACGGGAAAACGGTAGGCCCGAGGACGTGGTGTTCGGTCTGGGACCGCTGGGGCTTACGTTCCACAACATGGGCGTGGAAGCGGAGGCGGAACGCTGCTATCAGGAAGGGTTGACCCTGGCGCGGGCTATCGGGGACGAGCACGCCACCCTGCGCATGTTGTACCGTCTGGGCCTGCTGTACTACAGCCTGGACCGACACGAGGAGGCCAAGTCCCACTTTGAAGAGGCCCTGGCCCTGGCGCGGGCTATCGGGGACGAGCGGGCCATTGCTTTCGGACTGGGCTACCTGGGCCTGGTATACGGCGACCTGGGCGCGCACGAGCAGGCGCGTTCCTGCTGTGAAGAGGGATTGGCGCGCTGCCAGGCCCTGGGAGACGCCTACGGCATCGGCCTGTGCCACACCTACCTGGGGCGTGTCCTTGCCCGCGCGGGCGCGCACGCGGAGGCAGAGGCCCACCTGCGCACCGGCATCGCCCAGTTCAGGAAAGTGGGAGACGACCACGGCCTGGCCTACGCGCTCGAACAGTTGGGCGAACTCCACTGTCGACAGCGGGCCTACGCCCGGGCCAGGGAGTGCTACCGGGAAAGCCTGAATCTGTATCGCAAAGTCGGCAGCCGCGGCGGGACACTACGGCTCTTGGGGCTGCTCGGCTACGTCATCTTTCGCCAGGGAAACCACCACGAGGCCCGCCGCGTCCTGCGCCAGCGCAGGCAGGAAATAGGACGGGCTCCGCGCGGTTCCATCTGACGCGGACTGGAGATGAGTCGGTTGGCAGAAGTACTCGTCTCCCTTCCTCAATCTCCAATCCCCAATCTCCAATTGCTAATCCCTAATCCCCCATCCCCCTACGGATATACCCCGCGCGCTTCCAACGCTTCCGCGACGCGACTGATAGCCAGCGTGTAGGCCGCGGTACGCAAGTCTATCCTCTTCTCAAGGGATGTATCCCACACGGCCTCGAAGTTCGAGAGCATGATGCGCTTCAGTTGTCGGCGAATTTCGTCCTCCGTCCAGAAGAAGGACTGCAAGTCCTGCACCCACTCGAAATAGGAGACAACCACCCCGCCGGCGTTACACAGGATGTCCGGGATAATGGTTACTCCCTTGTCGAGCAGGATCTTGTCGGCTTCTGTAGTGAGCGGACCGTTCGCGCCCTCGGCAATGAAGCGCGCCTGAACGTGAGGGGCCAGTTCCTCGTCGATGACCCCCTCCAACGCTGCAGGCACAAGCACATCCACATCCATGGTAAGCAAATCACGATTGGTGATTGGATCGGCCAACGGGTAATCGGCCACCGTTCCCGACTGCTCCACGTGCCGCCACAGGTCGAACGGATCAATGCCCGCCGGGTTGTAGATGCCCCCCTTGACATCGCTTACCGCCACGATTTTGGCCCCCTCGCGATGCATGGCCATCGCGGCAATGGATCCTACATTTCCAAACCCTTGCACCGCCACCGTCACCTCGTGCATGTGAATCCCCTTACGGCGTAGGGTTTCACGCGTGGTGTACATGACCCCCAAACCGGTCGCGTCAATACGCCCCTGCGATCCCCCAACAGAAATGGGCTTGCCGGTCACCACGGCGGGCACCGCGTACCCCTTGTGAATGGAGTACGTGTCCATAATCCACCCCATAATTTGGGGATTGGTTCCCACGTCCGGGGCAGGAATGTCCTTCTCAGGGCCGAGGAGAATGCTAATCTCAGCCGTGTAGCGACGTGTGAGGCGGCGCAACTCGCCCTCGGACAGGGTGTAAGGATCGACGGCTACGCCTCCCTTGGCCCCCCCGTAGGGCAAATTCATCAGCGCGCACTTCCATGTCATCCACATGGCCAGCGCGCGTACTTCATCCAAGTTGACCTCAGGATGATAACGAATGCCTCCCTTGGTAGGGCCCTTGATGGTACTGTGATGCACACGATAGCCGGTAAACATGCGAATTCGACCATCGTCCATGATCACGGGGAAGTGGACAATGAGTTCCCGTTTTGGAGTGCGGAGAAATTCTTTCACATCGTCGGGGAGATGAAGGTACTGCGCAGCCTCGTCGAACTGAGCCAGGGCGACCTCATAGGCGCTACGTCGCTTCGTCTTTGAAGCCATGGGTTACAATCCTCCGTGTCCGGTTTGATAGGCCTTCTGAAGGGGAACAAAAAGAGTGTGGAGGCGGGGGTACACCATTGCCCCTCACCTCCACGATGCTCTTTCTTTCCCTATCAATGACCAAAGCACACGAACAGAAGGGATCTTATTCCGAAAATTATACATGTCAACCTGAGGGATGTTCGTGGAAAGACCGAGGTCCCTAAAATCGAGCGGGGGCACTGGCCCGCCCTTGCCAGTGCCCCCTATCAGAAAGGAGGAGAAGAAGGTGCTTCACCACTCAATATATCCTATTCCATAGAATGATACTTGACGCTTTCCTGACGATTTTCTGACGTTATGAGGCTTCTGCTTGCTCCTCTTCCTTGGGCTTGACACGGAAGACAATCCGCTTGCGGGTGCGGAAGAACTCCAACTCAACCCCTAACTCCTTTGCGGCCTTCTTGAGACGGTTTTTGATGGTTAGGCGATTCTCGCCCTCCTTAGGAATGATCTCCCCGCCCTCACCAGGCGCAATGGAGGCCAAAAAGTTACGGATCTCCTCATACGCGCGACGCCGTTCCAATGCCCGTGGTGATGGCTTTCGACGCTCCAACAGTTGCTCCAATTCCTCCGCGCTAAGTCGCTTCATTTGTTCTGGCATTTGACCACCCTCCTTTCGTTCACCAAGTTCGCCTTGCGCTTGTATACTCACCAACGCAAGACCACGATCGATGTTCCCGAAAAACCCATGAGAATGAATTGAGCATGGTACAATGAACCGATACCATGATACCACAAACTCAACACAATGCAAAAGCAACTAATCTATGCCGGATCCCCATTGAAGCATGGGATCCACCTGTATGTCAAATGTACGGAATAAACAGGAAACGAAAATTACCCTGCTTGCGAAAGGATGACAACCAGGGCTACAAACTCTCGTTGTGGCGCGAGTCATCCGTGAAGTTCACCAATGACAAAGACCCCTGATACACATAAAAGGGGCACGATATGGATATATCGTGCCCCTTGCTTCACCCACAACACAAACAGATTTTTAGATGTTCTTCCCTTTACTTGAGCATTTGCCGCAATACGTACTGCAATATACCGCCATGCCGGTAATACTCTACCTCAATCGGGGTGTCCAGCCGCACGCGCGCCTGGAACACCTTCTCCTGCCCACCCTCACCCCGAGCCCGTACGGTAACCGTTTGTCCAGGCTGCAAGTCGTCACTCAACCCCTCGATGTCGTACACCTCACGGCCTGTGAGTCCAAGAGTCTCCTTGTTCTCCCCTGGCATGAATTCGAGGGGCAATACACCCATGCCCACCAGGTTGCTGCGATGAATGCGCTCGAAGGATTCGGCCAAGACCGCCTTGACCCCCAACAGCATGGTGCCCTTGGCCGCCCAGTCTCGCGAGGAACCGGTGCCGTACTCCTTACCGGCAATGACGATGAGCGGCGTGCCGTCCTCCTTGTACTTCATGGCCGCGTCGTAGATGCTCATCACCTCGCCCGTGGGGAAGTAAATCGTCCAGCCGCCCTCCTTGCCCGGCACCAGTTGGTTGCGCAGGCGGATGTTGCCGAAGGTGCCGCGCATCATCACCTCGTGATTGCCACGGCGCGCGCCATACGTGTTGAACTCGCTGGGGTGCACGCCCTTGGAGATGAGGTATTGCCCGGCCGGACTGTCGATGGGAATCGGGCCCGCGGGCGAGATGTGGTCGGTGGTTACCGTGTCGCCCAACAGGGCCAACACGCGCGCCTGCCGAACATCCTCGATCGGCGGCGGCTCCAGGGGCATATCCTTGAAGAAGGGCGGCTCCTGGATGTAGGTGGAGTTAGGATCCCAGGCGTACAGTTCTCCCTCCGGCACGTTCAGGCTGTTCCAGAGATCGGTGCCCTTGAACACATCCTTGTACTGCTCGCGGAACATCTCCGGCCGCAGGGAGCGCTGAATGGCGCGACGCACTTCCTCCTGGCTGGGCCAGATGTCCTTCAGGTACACGGGATTGCCGTTCGGGTCGTGACCGATGGGATCGGTCTCGAAGTCGATGTCCACCGTGCCCGCCAGCGCGTATGCCACGACCAGGGGAGGGGAAGCGAGATAGTTCGCGCGCGTGAGCGGGTTCACACGACCCTCGAAGTTGCGGTTGCCCGAGAGCACCGCCGCCACCACAAGGTCATGCTCCTTCACCGCCTTGGCCACCGGCTCGGGCAGTGGCCCGCTGTTGCCGATGCAGGTCGTGCAGCCGAAGCCCACCACGTGGAAACGCAGCGCCTCCAAATAGGGGAGCAGGCCGGCCTCCTCCAGGTAGCGGGGAACGACGCGCGAGCCGGGCGCGAGGCTGGTCTTCACCCAGGGCTTCACGTCCAGGCCGCGCTCCACCGCGTTCTTGGCCAACAGGGCCGCGGCCATCATCACCGACGGGTTCGACGTGTTGGTGCAGGAGGTAATGGCCGCAATGACGACGGCCCCGTCCTTGAGGAATACCTCCACCCCGTCGAGCACCAAAGGCACGCCCTCCGTCTCCTCCGGCAAGGGCTTGTGGTACACGTCCGTTATCAGGTGGTGGAAGGAGCGTTTGGCCTCGCGCAGGGGGATGCGATCCTGCGGGCGCTTGGGACCGGCAATGCTGGGCTCCACCGTGCTCATGTCCAGTTCGAGCACATCCGTGTACACAGGATCCGGCGAATCATCGGTGCGGAAGAGCCCCTGCTCCACCGTGTAACGGTGCACAAGTTCCACCAACTCCTCGCTCCGGCCCGTGCCGATCAGGTAACGCAGGGTCTCCATGTCCACGGGGAAGAAGCCCACGGTCGCGCCGTACTCCGGCGACATGTTGGCAATGGTGGCCCGGTCGGCGAGGCTCAGTTTGCTCAGCCCGGGGCCGAAGAACTCCACGAACTTGCCCACCACCCCGTATTGCCGCAGCATTTGGGTGATGGTCAGCACCAGGTCGGTGGCCGTGGCCCCCTCGGGCAGTTCGCCCGTCAGTTTGACGCCGATCACATCGGGCGTGAGCATGTAAAGGGGCTGCCCCAGCATGTTGGCCTCGGCCTCGATGCCTCCAACCCCCCAGCCAAGAACACCCAGGCCGTTGATCATGGTGGTGTGGGAATCGGTGCCCACGAGGGTATCCGGGTAGGCCACACGGTCGCCGTTCTCTTCCCGCAGGTGAACGACCTTGGCCAAGTATTCCAGGTTGACCTGATGGATAATGCCCGTGTCGGGCGGGATGACACGGAAGTTGCGAAAGGCCGTCTGGGCCCAGCGCAGGAACGCGTAGCGCTCCTTGTTGCGCTCGAATTCCTTCTCCGCGTTGTAGATGAAGGCATAGGCCGTGCCGAAGGTGTCCACCTGCACGGAGTGGTCGATGACGAGATCGGCCGGGATGAGGGGGTTGATGCGCGACGGCTCCCCGCCCAGGCGCTTCATAGCCTCGCGCATGGCCGCGAAGTCCACCACCGCGGGCACGCCGGTGAAGTCCTGCAGGACGACGCGCGCGGGCATGTAGGGGATTTCGTGGCGCTTGTCGGCCTTGGGTTGCCACCGGGCCAGAGCGACGACGTCGTCCTCGGTAACGGTACGCCCGTCGACGTGGCGCAGGAGGTTCTCCAGCAGCACCTTTATCGAATACGGGAGTTTGGAGACCTCCGCAATGCCCTGTTCTTCCAGGGCTTGAATGCGATACATATATGCCGTGCCGCTTCCGGTGTCGAAGGGCACGCGCGCACCAAAGGGATTGGATCGATCTGCCATTTTCGTGCCTCCTTAATCCATCCTCCACGAATGTGGAGGAGGACATAAATATCCAATACCTGATACCACGCAGGTTACAATCGCACGTATTGTAGCAAAAGGAGGCGTGAAGAGAGGAAAACACACTCAAGTGTGGCGGGAATCCCCTCGATAGCCGCCCTGCTCCGGTTCCCCCACCGTGTTCGTCAGCGTGCCCACTCCCTCGATCTCGAGTTCGACCCGGTCGCCGGGACGCAGCCACTTGCCCACCTCCACACCGCTGCAGCCCGGGAAGGTTCCCGTGCCCAGCACCTCGCCCGGGTAGAGGGTTTCGCCCCAGGATGCGTAGGCGACCATGTCACCGAGGGTATGCGTGGCGTTGGCAGTGGTGCCCTCCCCCCACACCTGGCCGTTCACTCGCACAGTGCCCCGCAAGGATCCGAAGCGGGGAAGGATCTCGTCCGCGGTGACGACGTCCGCGCCCATGGCATTGGCAAAGTTCTTGGCCTTCACCACGGGGCCAAACACCCCTTCGGCAAACTCGCGCGCCTGCATGTCCCGCGCGCTGAAGTCGTTGAGGACCACAAAGCCCCCGATGTACTGCTCTCCCTGGTCTCGGGAAATGTTGCGCCCCTCCCGGGCGATGATGAGTCCCAGTTCCAACTCGTAGTCCAACGCCCTGGAATACGGCGGCCAGGGGACGGTCTCACCCTCCCTGTAGAAGTTCAGGTGGTTGCCCATGTAGTAGACGGGAACGTCGTAGAACATCTTCTTGGGGCGCAGTTTGGGAAAAGGTTTGCCCATCACGGATTCGTACAGGCGCAGGATGCCGCTCATCTGGGGCATGAAGCGCTGCACGATCCCGCGCGCGGCGTCGATCATGTGCTTCTCCCACAGGGAGAAATCACGGAACGAGCGGGGCTCAAAGGGAAGGATAGGGGTGGGATCATAGGTGTCGCTCAGGTCGAGTCCTTCCGCGCGCGCCCAGGCCACCACGCGCGCGGCCTCCTCGCGCGTCCGCTCCCCCCCGCTCAGAAAGGCGATCACGTCCCGAGCCACATCCTCCAGGCTCGCGGCGTCCCCTTGCCCGGCCTGTCGAAAGCGGGCCAACGCAGGCACAAGGGGAACCCAGGTTCCCTCATCCCATACCAGAACCGTGTAACCGGATTCATCGCGCAATCGCGCTCGTCGCAATCGCATGGGCCTTCCTCCTTGGGGATGTCATTCCAAAATGGCGACCACGCGCGCCGGGGCTGCGCTGGCCCCCTTGATCTTCAGAGGGAAACAAACGACCTTGAACCCAAAGGGCGGCAACTCGCCCAGGTTCATCAGCCGCTCAATTTGGGCGTAGGGCAGGTCCACCTGATGGGCGGCCCAGAAGATGCCCGGCTGCTTCTTGGTCAGCGCTTCCTTGGCCTGGAGGTTGAGGGGGGCATCCCATCCCCAGGCGTCGATGCCCATGACCCGGACGCCCTGCTCGTACAACCAGCGCGTTGCCTCGGGGGTGACGCCCGGGCCACGGAAAATGTAGTCGGGCTGTTTGTAGAACCGGTCGCGCCCGGTGTGGACGAGCACAATGTCCAGCGGCTTCAGGGTGTAGCCGATGCGCACCAACTCCTGCTGGACGTCCTCCACGGTGACCGCGTTCCCGTCCGCCTTGTGAGTCATATTCAGCACCACGCCGTCGCTGAAGAACCACTCGAGAGGGAGTTCGTCGATGGTCTGGGCGGGTTTGCCCTGGATGACGCTGTTGTAGTGATACGGGGCATCCACATGGGTCACGTTGTGCGTGCCAAAGGTGATGTCCTCAATGGCCCAACCCTCCCGATTGCGCAGCAATTCCGGCTGTACGTCGAACAGTTGCCGGATCATGGCCGCGCCCGCCTGGTGATCGTGGTAGACAACTTCGACGCGATTGTACGGGGGCGTTCCTGGGGGTGTCGGTTCAATGGTGGCCGAAAGGTCGACGAATCGCATGGGCCGTCTCCTTTGTTCGTTGACGTGTTTGGATAACAAGCGGGGGATACGTAATCGCTCTGCGCTCCTGGCCGTTGATGTCATCTCGATTGTACGCGAAAGCAGGCCATCGGACAAGGCCCAAGGATCGTCGTCCGGTTTCAAATTTGACACATGCACAGAGACTGGGGTATTATAGGAGTGTCCTTTTGAAAGGTTTCAATTCAAAGGGGAGACATGCGCGATGCCCCCCACGATCCACGATGTCGCCCGTCGAGCAGGTGTGAGTGTAGGCACCGTTTCCCACGTCCTCAACGGATCCGCAACGGTGAGAGAGACCACGCGCGAGCGTGTACTGCAAGCCATCCGTGAACTGGACTACCAGCCCGACGCCGCGGCCCGTACCCTCCGCCAACGCCGCACAGGTACCTTGGGACTGGTACGTACAATACAGAGCGGTCCCCATGTGCTGGCTGAAGCCAGCGACCACGTCTTTTTGGAATTCCTCGGTGGAGCCCAGGAGGTGGCGGCACAAGAAGGGGTGGGTATCTTGCTGTGGGGCGCGCCCCCCGGCCCCGAGGAAGAGGAGGTCTACCGACGGCTGGTGCGGGGCCGCCGTGTCGACGGGTTTATCCTGTTGGGCACGCGCGTGGACGACTGGCGGGTACGCTACCTGGAGGAGCAAGGCGTCCCCTTTGTAGCCTTTGGCCGAGCCGCGGACTCCGTTTCCTTTCCCTATGTCGATGTCGACGGTGAGCAGGCGCTGCGCCTGATAACCGAGCACCTGGTGTACCTGGGCCACCGGCGGATCGGGTACATTGAACCCCCCGCCGGGCTTACCTGTGCCCTCCACCGCCGTAGTGGTTTCCTGGAAGTCCTCCGGCGACATGGCATCCCACTGGACGGACGGCTTATAGTGCAAGGGGGATTCACCTGGGAGGCCGGGGAACGGGCCATGCGCGACCTCCTGTATCTTCCCGACCCACCGACAGCGGTCATCGCGCCTAACGATGTTGCGGCGATGGGGGCTATTGCGGCGGCCCAGGCGCGCGGGCTCAAGGTGGGGCGTGATATTTCCGTCGTCGGGTTCGATGACATCCCCCTGGCTGCTTACTGGCAGCCTCCCCTGACCACGGTACACCAGCCCGCGCGCTGGATCGGGGCGGAGGTCACACGCATGCTTCTCGCTCTCCTGTCCAACGGTGCCGTTCCCCGGAAACAGGTACTCGTTTCACCCGAATTACGTGTACGGCAATCTACCGGCCCTGTAAATCAGCCGACCGTATCTATATAGGCCCTTTGTCCTTGTCCTTTTCCCAACCGGTTAGAAAGGGGGAGAGAAGGAAACCGGTCACTTTTGCTGTTCTCAACGGCTCCTCAAGGGGCGAGGAGGTGGATATATTCTTTTGAAGCAAATTTGAAACGTTTCAAATTTGTGGGATGGCCACAAAATCTGATTCGTGACACAATCCCCCATTCACGAACGTGTGTCTTAGAAGAAAGGAGGAGGTACCATGAGACGTCCACGCTTTCTTATCCCGACCATCCTTGTGCTCGTTGCGTTGCTCGTCGTGCTGGGGGCGTGTGCTCAGGCAACCCCCCAGGTGGTGAAGGAAACCGTCGTCGTCACCAAGGTCGTAGAAAAGGTCGTCACAAAGGAGGTGCCTGCCAAAGAGAAAATCACGCTCATCATTACCAGCGGCTCTGGCTCGGCCGGTAGCACCAAAGTCATGCGCAAACAGATCGAGCGCTACATGGCCGAAAACCCCAACGTCGAAGTCAAAATCCAGGAGATGCCCTGGTCCTCCACCCAACAGCACGATATGTACGTCACCTGGGCCGCGGGCGGCCTCCCTGTGCCGGACATCTACCGCATCGACATCGTGTGGCCCCCCGAGTTCGCGGCCGCAGGCTGGATTCTCCCCCTGGACGACTACATCAAGAAGTACAATGTCAACATGGACGACTTCTTGCCCGGCCCCATCAACGGCGTGACGGTTAACGGCAAGATCTACGCGATGCCGTTCTTCACGGACGCGGGCTTGCTCTATTACCGCAAGGATCTGTTGGACAAGTATGGCTTCCAGCCACCTGAGACCTTTGCCGACCTCAAGGAGCAAGCCTTGACGATCATGCAGAAGGAGGGCATCCCCAACGGCTTCGTCTGGCAAGGGGATGCGTACGAGGGTCTCACGGTGGACTTCCTGGAGTACGTGTGGGGTAACTGTGCCGACGTGCTCGACAAGGACGGTAACGTCGTCATCGATGACCCGAAGGCGGTCGAAGCCCTCAAGGTCATGGTAGACTACATTCAGTCAGGGGTCTCCCCCGAGGGCGTGACCACGTACAAGGAAGAGGATGCGCGCAACGTGTTCCAGCGTGGCGATGCGGTCTTCATGCGCAACTGGCCCTACGCCTGGCGCCTGCTGAACAAGGATGACTCACCCGTCAAGGGCAAGGTGGGCGCGAAGCCCATGGTTCACGGCGAAGGCTGCAAGAGCGCAGCCGGTCTGGGCGGCTGGAACCTGGCCATCAATGCCAACAGCAAGCATCCGGAAGAAGCCTTCAAACTCATCGCCTACCTGACCACACCCGAGAACCAGAAGGAACTGGCCCTGGAGGCAGGCTTGAGCCCGGTGCGCAAGTCCCTCTACCAGGATCCGGACCTGCTGAATGCCAATCCCTTCTACGAGACGCTGTATGATGTGTTCCTGAATGCCCGACCGCGCCCGGTGCACCCGCGCTACCCGGAGATCTCCGCGGTCATCTTCACCGAGGTGCACAAGGCCCTTGTGGGTGAGCAAACCCCCGAAGAGGCCATCAAGCGCATGTCCGAGCAGATCAAGGAGATCGTAGGGAAGTAGTCAGCCCGAGGCAGTGCAGGGGCGCGGCCGTGTCGTGTCCCTGCACTGCCCTTATCGAGGTGGCCCATGCACACGATACGACGCATCCGCGAGTATGGACTCTCCCAGCGCCAGTTGGCCGTCGTGCTCCTCGTTCCTGCATTGTTCACCATCCTCGCCATCGCCCTTTACCCCTTGAGCCAAACGTTCTGGCTCAGCCTGCAGGACTATAACCTGAAATTTGCCGCCCAGCGCAAGTTCGTAGGGCTGGGAAACTACGTGAAACTCCTCCAAGACGAGCACTTTCGCGCGGCCTTCAGCCACACCCTCTTCTTCACCATCGTCTCTGTGAGCATGGAATTCGTCATTGGCCTGGCCGTCGCGCTGACCATCCACCGGCCCTTTTGGGGGCGCGGGCTTGTCCGCGCGGCCGTGTTAGTTCCCTGGGCCATCCCCACCGTCATCTCGGCCCGCATGTGGGAGTGGATGTGGAACGACCAGTTTGGGGTGATCAACGACATCCTCCTCCGCCTGCACCTGATCGCCAAATCCCAGGCCTGGTTAGGCAAGCCCGGCACAGCCATGTGGGCCATCATCATCACCGACGTGTGGAAAACCACCCCGTTCATGGCCCTGCTCCTTTTGGCCGGGCTGCAAGTGATACCGGAAGACCTGTACGAGTCGGCCATGATCGACGGCGCCGGTGCATGGCAACGCTTTCGGCACATCACGCTCCCCCTGCTACGTCCGGCCATTCTCGTCGCCATCATCTTCCGCACGTTGGATGCCTTCCGGGTCTTCGATGTGGTCTACGTGCTTACCGGCGGCGCCAGCGACACGGAGACGCTCGTCGTACTCAACCAGCGTGTACTGTTCTCCTTCCTGGAATTCGGCTATGGCTCAGCCATATCGGCAGCCATCTTCCTGATCATCTTTATCTTCAGCGGCATGTACATGCGCATTCTTGGCCTGGAATTGGAGGTAAAGTAAAGATGAGAGCGCATCGTCGGCTTCGCGCAACTACTGTACTATTTTACGTATGGGTGGTCGTCTACGTCGTGGTTTCTATCTTCCCCCTCTACTGGGCCATCAATACCTCCCTCAAAACGCACAACGAAATCATTGCCTGGCCCCCCACCTGGTTTCCACATGACTTGACCCTTGCCAACTACTACGCCACCTTCACCGAGCACGAATTCGGCCGCAACATCCTGAACAGCCTCATCGTCGCTGGTGGCACAACATTCCTCGCGCTCTTACTTGGCTCACTGGCCGCTTATGCTCTGGCCCGGCTACGTTTTCCCGGCAAGTTGGCCGTGATGGGCCTCATTCTCATGACCTCCATGTTTCCCAGCATCGCCATCGTCAGCCCCCTTTTCATCCTCTTGCGCAAACTGCACTGGCTGAACACGTTCCAGGGTCTCATCGTCCCGTACACGAGTTTTGCCCTGCCCCTTACCATCTGGATCCTCACCAGTTTTTTCCACGAGATCCCTTATGAACTGGAAGAAGCCGCGCTGGTGGACGGGGCCACCCCCTTTCAGGCCCTGCGCCTGGTCATCCTGCCGCTGGCCGCGCCCGGCCTGGTCACCGCCGGGCTCCTGGTATTCATCGCTGCCTGGAACGAGTTCCTCTTCGCGCTGAACTTCACCCTGGACAATACCACGCGCACCGTGCCTGTGGCCATTGCCCTCTTCTCCCGACAATTCGAAGTGCCGTGGGGCGAGTTGAACGCTGCATCTGTAGTGGTTACACTTCCCTTGGTGCTGCTGGTGCTCATCTTCCAACGCCGCATCATCACCGGGTTGACGGCAGGGGCGATCAAAGGATGAAGGTGGAGCAACCTGGTTCACCCTCCTCGTCCCACGACTACACGAATCTCTGCGCGCGCGACGTCCAGGTCATCCTCGCATACCAGCATCCAACCGGCGCGTATCCGGCCAGCCCGACGTTTGCGCCTTATCGCTATGGCTGGTTCAGAGATGGAGCCTTCATCGCCTACGCCATAGACCTCGTCGGCCACCATGAGAGCGCACGACGCTTCCACGGGTGGGCAGTGGACGTCATTTTGCGTCACAAGGGGAAGGCCCTGCGGGCCATCGACAAGGCGCGCCGCGGGGTTCCCCTGGGGGAGGATTTTCTCCACGCGCGGTACACCCTCACTGGCGAAGAAGTAGGCGACGATTGGCCCAATTTCCAGTTGGACGGGTTGGGTACATGGCTATGGGCCCTACAGGAACATGTAACCCGCACGAACTTCGTTCTGCCCCCTCGGTGGGAAGAGGCAGTCACGATCACTTGCGAATACCTGGCAGCCCTCTGGCAAACGCCATGTTACGACCTGTGGGAAGAGGACAAGGAGCACCTGCACACGTACACCCTGTCCGCCATTGCTGCCGGACTCCTCGCCGCGACACCCCTTTCCCCAGGAACGTGGGAGGACACGGCCCACCAAATTCGTTCCTATCTCCTCCAGGTAGCTTCCCAAACCGGCCACTTCACGAAATACGCAGCCCTGGCGCAGACACCGTCCGGCTCCGTCCCTAACGTGGACGCAAGCCTTGTTGGCGTGGCCGTTCCCTACGCGCTGACCGAGCCCGACACCCCACTGATGGAACAAACCGTCAGCCTCATTGAGCGTCTCCTGCATCGTCCAGGTGGCGGCGTGTACCGCTACGTGGGAGACCGGTATTACGGGGGAGGGGAGTGGACGTTGCTGGCAGCGTGGCTGGGGTGGTACTACGCCCTTTCAGGTGAATGGGAGAGGGCACGCGAACTGGAGGCCTGGGTAGCAGCCCAGGCCGATGATAGCGGATTCCTGCCCGAACAGGTCACAACGCACGCGCAACATCCCGCCGCCATTGCCGCGTGGGAACGGCGCTGGGGTCCGGTAGCGCGCCCCCTCCTCTGGGCCCACGCCATGCATCTCATACTCTGCCATACATTGCGTTCTACATAGGATGTGTCCTCGCGTCCCTCGATGCGCTTCCCCCCTTTCTCGCTTCATGCTACAATGTCATCACACCGCATCGTGACGGAGGACGCATGCGCTCGTATCCGGTCGTGGGGTTGTTGCCCACCTTTGCCCGTGACCCGGTCAACACGCTGGTGCGCCTCGCTCAGGAGCAAGGCGGGGTGGCCGTGCTCCCGTTGGGGCGCCGCCGTATATACCTCGTGACATCGCCCGCGGGCGTCCAGCACGTCTTGAAGGACCATGCCGGCAACTTCATCAAGGGGCGCACCATGGATGTGGCGCGCCCACTGCTGGGCGAAAGTCTTGTAGCCGCGGAAGGGGAAACGTGGCGTCGGCTACGCCGACTGGTACAGCCAGCATTCAGTCGCCACTACGTAATGAACATGGTCGACGTCATCGCGGACACGGTGACGAGTTTCTTTCCCCAATGGGACGCGCTGGCCGAGAGCAAGAAGCCCATCAACCTCGTGGACATGATGATGGAGGTGACCCTTTCCATCATCGCCCGCATTATGTTTTCCGTTGACATCGTCGAGGAGGAAGAGCGCCTTCTCAGCGCGTTCGACCGGGCCATGAACGCCCTCAACCGCATTGCCTGGAGCCCCTGGCCCCGACTTTCCTCCCTCTACGTTCGCGCTCTTCCCGGGTTCCGGAGGGCAAAGGCAACCCTCGATGAAGTGGTGTACCACATCATTCGCTCCCGTCGGGCCAACGGCACAGAACGTAAGGATCTGCTCGCCATACTCATGGGAGCCCGGGATGCGGAGACGGGTACCTCCCTGAGCGATAGGGAGGTGCGCGATCAGGTCATGACGGTATTCCTGGCCGGGCACGAAACGACCGCGCTCGCGCTCAGTTGGGGATGGTACCTGCTCGGGACTCACCCCGAGACGTACCGACGCCTCCAAGAGGAGGTGGATGATGTGTTGGGTGGGAAGACGGTCACGCGCGACCGCATAGGGGCCCTGCGTTACACCCGCATGGTGGTGGATGAGACCCTCCGCCTGTACCCGACGGTTTGGGTAACCGCCCGCGATACCGTCGAGGATGACGTGGTGGACGGAGTCCCGATCCCGGGAGGCGCGCGCGTGGTCATCAGCCCGTACGTCACCCATCGCGACCCACACCTCTGGCCCGCGCCGGAGGCCTTCGACCCCGAACGATTTCGCGAGGGTGTGCCCGAGCACCTCCCCCTGTTCGGCTATTATCCCTTCAGTGGTGGGCCGCGCAAGTGCCTGGGATACCTCCTCGCTCCCTTGGAAATGACCATCATTCTGGCCTTAATGGCCCAACGTTACCACATCACCCTGGTTCCAGGGTATCCGGTTCGTCCACGACCGGTGCTGACGCTTCGTCCCCATCCCGGGGTGTTCGTCTGGCTCGATAGAAGGCATTAGGGAGGAGCACAAGTGAGACGAATGAAAACGTATATTTCGACGGCACTTATTGCCGTCGGAACTGTTTTGGTATTGGGTAGTGGTGTTCTCTACGGGTATCAGGCATGGGATAACGCGCAGACCGCGGCCGAAGTGCGCGCGAGGGTGAAGGCATTCCAAGAACAACCCAGCCTCTATGCTTCCCCTCCTGCCAGCATTTCCCCCACAGCCATTCTCACGACAGAACCCACATCGCGCACCACCCCGACCTCCTCC
>JALWHQ010000042.1 GCA_026983525.1 Anaerolineae bacterium
CCCCCTACGGTTGGACCAAGGACACCGTGCGGTATCTCTTCGCGGCCCTGCTCAGGGCCGGTGAGATCGAGTTCCATGTACCGGGCGCCGGGGGCCCCGTCCGAACCGCCGGCCCGCAGGCGGTGGACGCGGTCAAGAGCACGGTCTCGTTCAACCGGATCGGCGTATCCCCACGGGACGCCAAACTCCCGCCGGAGGCGTTGGACAGAGCCGCGCGGAGGCTGGAGACCCTGTTCGGCGACGAGGTTCTGCCGCTGGAGGATCACATCAGCCGCGCCGTGCGGCGGCACTTCCCCGACCTGCTGGAGAAACTCGGCGCACTGCCCGACCGCCTGCGCCTGTTGGGCCTGCCCGGCGAAAGCCGTGCACAACGGCTGCTCGCGGACGCGGCCGACCTGCTCAAGGGCGATGCGGGGGGAGCGGCCGCGATCCTGGGGGGCGTTGAGTGCAACCTGCCGGACGAGATCAGCTGGGCCAAAGCCGTGTTCGACGCGCTGGAATCCGGCGCGGAAGCCGACGTCCGCAACGCCCGCTCGGTGCTGGATTCGATTGCCGATCTGGACCGAATGTTCCCCGGGGCCGTGACCGACCTGCTGAGTCCCGAAGACAGGACCGCCGCCGAGGAAGTGTTGTCGAGCGAGCGGTTTTATGAACGGCTGCCCGACCTTCGGAGCGTGGTGCGCGGTGCGACGACCCGTACCGAGAAAAGGTACGAGACCGAACGCGCCGCCTTCGACGCCGACCTGAAAGCGGCGATGAACAGGCTGGAGGCGGAGCCGGACTGGACGAAGCTTCTCGACGAAGACCGCGAAGAGATCGCCGCCCGGCTCGTCTGCGATCTGCCGGCCGACGCAGGCGAAGGCGATCCGGTCCGGCTGCTTCAGACGCTGCTGGTGCGGAAGCGCACTCTGCCCGGCCTGATCGAAGAACTGAGGGCCGAGGTCAAACGCAGACGCCCCGCCGAACCGGAGCCCGAGCCGGGCGGCGGCGCGGAACCGGCCGGTGAAGAGGTCATTGAAGCGGACGACCTTGTGGAGTCCGCGGTGATCGCGACGACGGAAGACCTGGAATCCTGGCTGGCCGCCGTCCGGGAGAAGCTGGCCGGACTGTTGAAATTGAACAAGCGGATACGGATCAAGGGGCGCGGATGAGCTTCGACAAGGAAACACGAAACCTGCTTGCGAAGACGGTCGCCGCCTGCAGGCGCAGGCTCACCGAGGACGTCACCGACCAGCTCCGCGGCGTGTTCGGACTCCATCCGGACGGCACCGTTCTGCCGCTTGAGGACCTGACGCACCTGTCCCCCGACCAGGCGGCGGCGGCACGCCGTCTGCGCGACCTGCTCGACCATTACACCGCCGGTGCGGCGGGCGGGGAGCGTGACCGCAGGAAGACCGCTTATGAGCGGATGGTCCTGGAGATCTCCTTCACCATTCTCAACCGCCTGGCCGCTCTGCGCCTGTGCGAGGAACGGGGGCTGGTCGTCGAATGCGTCCGCAAGGGAACCGCGTCGGACGGCTTCAGGCTGTTCGAGCGCATCTCAGGCGGGGCCCTCGGCGGCCGTTACGACACCTACCGGATCTTCATGGAGTGCCTGTTCGACGAACTCGCCCTCGACCTGGGCGTGTTGTTCGACCGGCTCACCCCGCAGTCCACCGTCTTCCCCTCCGAACGGTGCATGGAAGACGTCCTTGCCGAACTCAACAAGCCGGA
>JALWHQ010000043.1 GCA_026983525.1 Anaerolineae bacterium
GTGAGCGCGTTGAGCGCGTCGGCATCCACGACAAGGGGGGGTAGGGGAGGACGTTCGGCTTCCTCCTCTTCCTCGGGGGCTTCTCCCTCCTCTTGTTCCTCCCGCTGCACGGCCTGCAGGAATCCCAACCGTCCCTTGTGGGGCACGCGAAGGGGTTTTTCTTCCTCCAGAAAACTGACGCTGCCGCGCTTGGGCCCTTCCGCGCCCGGAGCCAACAACTCCGCCACGAAAGCGACGGTGGTTTTCTCCCGGGTGAGGCCGGGGCCAACCAGCAAAGCGTCGTACCCTTCCACGTGCTCCAAAACCGTTTCCACGGCTGCCTCGGCAATCACCCCCATATCGTGAGGCAGCAGAACCCACGTTGTCTCGTGCAGGTCCCCGGCGAGGGTGGGCTGCAAGGGGCGAGGGACGGCCATGGTGACCAACCCCGTGCCCACGCGCGTGGCCGCCGCGCCCGCCAGCCACGCCGCGCCCGTGTAATTCACCGAACCGGCCACGATAAGCGCCTTGCCGAACGTACCCTTGTGGGCATCTGGAGGTCGCGGGGGAAGGTGCTTGGCCACCCAGTCGGCGGTGATCAATTCCGGCAGGGTGGGATCGTCCGGCTGCTCAATGCCGATGTCGGCCACAATCAGTTCGCCAACCGCGGCCGCGCCCGGGAAGAGCAACTGGCCCACTTTGGGACAGGCGAAGGTAACGGTCAGATCCGCGGGGACGGCGTGGGGGTCAATCTCACCCGTGTCGTTGTTCAGACCGCTGGGGCAATCGACGGCAACTACGGCTACGGGTGGGTAGGGGGGCATGGACTTCACATGGGGATCGAGGAGGCGCGCGGGCGGGGCGCTTCGGCGCTTCTGGATATGCTCACGCACGACGTCCAGCAAGTCGGCCAGAGGGGAAGTGATGGGCCGATTGGTCCCCGTGCCCAACAGGGCGTCTACAACGATGTCTGCCTCTTCCAGCAAGGCGCGCAAGCGGCCGAAGTCGGCATCGTCCTTCTGATGATAGACGACAATATCCGCGCCCTGGATCAGGTCGGCATCGGCCTCCTTCCGCTTCCACAGGTAAGCAGTTACAGTTGCGCCCGCCTGTTGCAAGTAGCGCGCCGCGACCAGCCCATCCCCACCGTTGTTCCCCGGCCCGACGAGCACCAGCACACGCATGTCATCCCCGTACCACCGCTGCTCGATGGCCTCGGCGACGCTGCGGCCGGCCTCTTCCATCATGGCCCGATAGGAATGGCCGCGGGCATCGGTGGCCCGCTCGAGTTCGCGCATCAGCGCCACGTCCACAATTTTCACCATGACTATTTCCCCCGTTCAGGCATCGGATGCACTCGTAGCAATCTGGGCTGTGCCCCAGAAGGAGGCGACCAGAAGGCAGACAATGATGATGCCATACGCCAAGCGTAAGACCAGGGAAGGCGATTCCCCCACCGGGTTGAGAGGATGCCGAATGACTCCCGTTCGCCAGATCAAGATCGGAATAGCCAAGCCTATGAGGGTAGAAGCAACCGCCGCCAACGGCGGGGAATCCAACCAGTAGGCGATGCCAAAGGCCAGGGTAGCGACCACCAGCACACGCACCACCATCTGCGTCCGTGGTTCAGACCAGGCGATGGGTGTCCCCCAGGTAACGTATGAGGGATAGAAACTGATGACGAATCCCAGCGTCCACGAGGACAGGGCCGTAATTTGAAG
>JALWHQ010000044.1 GCA_026983525.1 Anaerolineae bacterium
CCTCCTCTGCTGGAAGCCATACCTATATCTGGGCTGGACACTCCCAACGGTATAGCCGTCGACCGCCCCCTTGGGCGGCTCTTCGTCGTGAGTCGGGACAATCAACGGGTTTTCATACTCAACGCCTACACACACCGAGTCATTGGTCACGTCAATGTATGCGCCAAACCCTTCGGCATCGCGGTAAATGAGATAACCCACAAAGCATATGTGGCTTGCTTTGGCTCACGCGAGGTTGCCGTCATAGATGGGCGGGCCATGCGACTGCTCAAGGTGCTCTATGTAGGCCCCGAACCTTCCTGGATAGCAATAGACGAAGCGCGCAATCGCATATTTGTGACCCTTCACGGGAACAACAAGGTATCTATCATCGACGGGTACGATGACCGCGTCGTTTACGAAATTGACACCCAGCAGGCCGGACTGTGGGGCATCGCCTACAACCCCAACTTGAACCGTCTCTACGTTGGTCATCGGGAAGCCAACACCATTCAGACAATCAATATGTACACCTTCCAGATCCTCTGGTCACAAACCGCCATTCCCTTTGCAGGAGCCCATCGCGCGGTATACGGACTGGCCTTCAATCCAGAGACCAACCGCCTGTATGCAATTGGAGGCCCAAACACGGGGCAAGTCGCCGTGTTCGAGACCAAGTCCGACAGCATCGGGTTACTGACCCGCATCAACGTTCCGGCAGGAGGCGATGATGGCGGCGGCGGTTTAGTGGTCAACCCGCGCACGAACAATGTTTTTGTCAGCAACTCCCTTGCCAATCGGGTGACCGTGATCGATGGAGACGACAACCGCGTGATCACGACCATTCCCGTAGCTCGAGATCCCTTTGGTATGGCCGTGAATACCGTGACAAATCTCATCTACGTGGGCCATCGCGGTAGCAATATCGTGTGGATGATCGGGGATATTTACTGAGAAGAGAAATTCTCCTCTTTGTGGCCGCGGTACATCACCCGCATTCAGATCCCCTCCGGCCAAAAGTCAATCTTCACGAACGACGCACGAGGTCGGGCGGTGTGTTTCCCCTGGGATGGGAACCCGGGTAAAATGCGGAAGGACGCGAACGCCCATCGTTCGCGTCCCGACACTTCCCAGGGGGATTGAATCCATGCGCCGACTTGTACTCGCGGTTGCCCTCGTCTTCCTCGCGACCCCGGTCTTTGCTTCCTCACTCGCCCAGGAAACACCTCCCCAGGCCCTATTGTGGTCCTACCTGGCCGGAGGTCTTGCCTACCTGGTACCGCTGGCCCTGGTGCTGCTCGTCGTTTCCGGGCTGGAGGAGGAGGACGGGCGCCAAGCCGCGTACCTGGTGCCCGCGACCGTCGGAATCATCGCGCTGGTGTACATTGCCGTGGGCTTCGCATTCGAGTTCGGCGGCGTGGGGCTGATGGATGCCCGCCACGGCTTCTCGACCTTGGTGTGGGAGTGGTCGGCCCTGCCCGAGGAGTACGGTCCCTACTGGGGCATGGCCGGATTTGCAGGGTGGTTCCTCGCCGGAGGCGCGGGGACCCCGGAAGCCGTGGCATCGTTCTTCGGCCATCTTCCCTGGGCCCTCGTTGCCGGCCTGATCCCGGCCCTTGCCGCGCGACGGCGAACGCCCTCCCTCGTTCCGTTGTTGATGGCCGCTCTGGTGGGTGGCGTGCTCGCGCCCCTGGCCGGGAACTGGGTTCACGGGGGCGGCTGGCTGGCGCGGCTGGGCACGACGCTGGGCTGGGGGCACGGTTACCTCGACTTCGGCGGCAGCGCCGAGATAGGGCTTGTGGGCGGGGGCGCGGGCTTGGCGATACTGTTGGCCTTCCGTCTCTGGCGGAACGAGGAAGCACGGGGCGAGTTGCCGCCGGTCCATTGGCCGGTGCTTACGGCCAGCGGCATGTTCCTCTTGCTCATCGGCACGGCAGGGTGGGCATTGAACAATCCCCTGTACGACGTGAACACTCTCCCTCTGCACCGCATCCTGACCAACGCTTTGCTGGGAGTGGCAGGGGGCGCGGCCTTGCCTGCACTCTACACGTGGTTTGTGGCCGGCCGCGCGCACCCGCAGATGACCATGGCGGGCGCGTTTGCGGGCTGGCTCAGCGTCCTCGCCGGACTGCCCTTCCTCAACGCGACGAGTGCTTTGGGGGTTGCCGTCGGTGTGGGATTCCTCACCCCGTTCGCCGTGTACCTGGTGCGCGAGATACTGGGGGTGGACGACCCCGCGGGCTTGGTGACGTCGTCCCTTTTAGGGGGGCTTGCCGGGCCATTGGCCGTGGCCCTCTTTGCAGATGGACGCTACGGGGAAGGGTGGCACGGCATCAGTGGCGCCCCTGCCAGTTGGCTGCAAGGGACACCGGACTGGGTCCTTCAGATGCGAGCGCAACTGGTTGGGGTAGGCGCACACTTCCTGTGGGCATTTGCCGTCGGCAGCGTGGTCGCTGTAGCCATAGCCGTGCTCTGGTGGGGGGTCACGCGTGTGGCCTCCTCGGCCGGAAAATCCATCGAAGAAGAAAGGGAGGCGGAGGCCGAGGAGTGGGAAGAGGAAGAAGGGTCCACGCCCGACGCCGAGGGTGAAACAGAGGAAGTTCCAGAACCAAGCGACACCGGTCCGTCAGCAGGGGCACCTGAACCCGAGGAGTGAAGGCCATGAGCGGCGTACGCAGGCAGTTGAGCCGCAACGTCGTCGTGCTCGGTTTCGTTTCTTTTCTCAACGACATCTCCAGCGAAATGACGCTAACCATTCTCCCCCTCTTCCTGGCCAACGTTCTGGGGGTGCGCACTCCCATCATCGGCCTTATCGAAGGGGTGGCGGAAACCACGGCCAGTCTGACGAAAATTTACGCGGGCTGGCTTTCCGACCGAGTGCGCAGACGAAAGGCGCTCGCCCTCACAGGATACGGCCTTTCCGCGCTCTCGAAACCCCTGCTCTACTTCGCCAATTCCTGGTTGGTCGTGGGCCTCATTCGCTTTGCCGACCGGGTGGGCAAGGGCATCCGCACGGCCCCGCGCGATGCGCTCATCGCCGATTCCACGGCTGGGGAACATCGCGGCCTCAGTTTTGGCTTCCACCGCGCCCTGGACACAGCCGGAGCCGTCGTAGGATTGGCAACAGCCGCGGCCATTGTCTTCTTCAGTCAGAAAGGCGCGCTGGCCCTGGAGCGAAGCACGTTTCAGCGGTTGGTGCTCATCGCCGCCATCCCCGGATTCCTCGCCGTCTTTCTCCTCATGCTGGGCGTGCGGGACATCGCGCCCCGTACCGTTGGGAGGGAGGCTCCTCCCCGCCCGACTCTTCGCGGGTGGAACCGGCGCTTCTACATTTTCCTCCTGGCGGTCATCCTTTTCACGTTGGGGAACTCGGCAGACGCGTTCCTCATTCTGCGCGCCCAAACGCTGGGCATTGCCGCGGCGTGGGTGGCGTTGCTTCTGGTGGTACAGAACATCACGTACACGCTGGTCGCGACGCCCGCGGGTGCCCTCTCCGACCGCTGGGGACGCTACCGCCTCATCATCACCGCCTGGGGGATTTATGCACTCGTGTACCTGGGCTTTGCCTTTGCTCGCGCTGCCTGGCACGCGTGGGTGCTTTTTGCCGTATACGGCGTGTATTACGGCATAGGCGAGGGGGTGAGCAAAGCCCTGGTGGCGGACGTGGTCGCGCCGGAAAAGTGGGGGACGGCCTATGGGCTTTATCACGCAGCGGTGGGGTTGACCGCGCTGCCGGCCAGCCTTATTGCGGGTGTTCTCTGGCAGGGCATCGGCCCCTGGACGGGGCTTGGCCCGGCCGCGCCTTTCCTTTTCGGCGCGCTCATGGCCGCGGCAGCCATTATCGTCCTCCTTGGAGGAAATCTCGTTTCCAGAAGAACGGTTATATAATCAGCGACCTCCGAGGCCTGGACGACCTCGGAGGTCCATAGCCCATAACTTCTTCCTCATCTCTGGGTGCTTTACCGTACCACATCGGCAACGACCTGCGGAATTTCTCCCTCAAGCCCCGCTTCCTCGCGCAGAATCTGGGCCTTGTCTGTGCGTTCCCAGGGCAGATCCAAATCGGGACGACCAAAGTGGCCGTAGGCCGCGGTCTGGCGGTAGATGGGGCGGCGCAAATCCAGGTCGCGAATGATGGCCGCGGGGCGCAGGTCGAAGTGGCGCCGCACCAGGTCGAGGATGACCTCGTCGGGCACGCGGCCCGTGCCGAAGGTCTCGATGCTCAGGCTGACGGGTCGGGCCACGCCGATGGCGTAGGAGATCTGCAGTTCGACGCGGTCGGCCAGGCCCGCGGCGACGATGTTCTTGGCCACGTAGCGGGCCGCGTACGCGCCCGAGCGGTCCACCTTCGTGGGATCCTTGCCCGAGAACGCGCCACCACCGTGGCGGGCCACGCCGCCATAGGTGTCCACCATGATCTTGCGGCCCGTGAGCCCCGCGTCTCCCATCGGCCCGCCCGTGACGAAGCGGCCCGTGGGGTTGACGAAGATGCGCGTCCGCTCGTCCAGCCAGTCGCCCACCACAGGTTTAATCACGTGCTCGATGACGGCCTCGCGAATGTCCTCCTGGGAGATGTCAGGCGCGTGCTGGGTGCTGATGACCACGGTGTCCACGCGCACGGGCCGCCCGTAACTGTACTCCACCGTCACCTGGGACTTGCCGTCAGGTCGCAGCCAGGGGAGGATGCCCTGCTTGCGCACGTAGGCTAAGCGACGGGTGAGGCCGTGGGCCAGGCTGATGGAGAGGGGCATGAGTTCGGGGGTTTCGTTACAGGCAAACCCCACCATCATGCCCTGGTCGCCCGCGCCAATGGCCTCGATTTCCTCTTCGCTCATCTCGCCCGTCTTCGCCTCCAGGGCCTTGTCCACGCCCATAGCAATGTCGGGCGACTGCTTGGCGATGGCCACCTGCACCGCGCACGTGTCCGCGTCGAAACCGTACTCGCTGCTCGTGTAGCCGATCTCGCGGATCACCTGGCGGGCGATCTCGTCGTAGTTCAACTGGGCGCTGGTCGTGATCTCCCCAAAAAGCATCACGAACCCCGTCTTGGTCGCGGTCTCGCAGGCCACACGCCCCATCGGATCTTCTGCCAGCACCGCGTCCAAGACCGCGTCCGAAATCTGGTCGCACATCTTGTCGGGGTGACCTTCGGTCACCGACTCGCTCGTAAACAGTAACTTCGGCGAACGCATGAAGGTTGTGCTCATGGTTACACTCCTTGTCGTAGTGAAGTGGGTTGGCGGGTTGACGTACGTTATGTGTTCCTTTGTGTGAGAGCGTGATCTTTGATGCGTAATGCGTAATTCGTGATACGTGATGCGTATATTCACGCATTACGCATTACGTATCACGTATCACGTTCCTTCCTCCCACGAAGCGAGGTACCTTTCTTGCTCCTCCGTCAATGTATCTATCTCGATGCCCATGCTGCGCAGTTTGAGCAGGGCGATGCGTTTGTCGATGGGCTCGGGCACGGCGTAGACTTGGCGCTCGAGTTCGGTGTGATGCTCGTTGATGTATCGCACACACAGGGCCTGGTTGGCGAAGGACATGTCCATGACCGCGCTGGGGTGGCCTTCCGCGGCGGCCAGGTTGACGAGGCGGCCTTCGCCGATGAGGTAGATGCGGCGGCCATCCCTGAGTCGGTATTCGTCCAGGAAGGGACGCACGCGGCGCTTTTCTTCGGCCATTTCCTCCAGGGCAGGGATGTTGATTTCCACGTTGAAGTGGCCCGAGTTAGCCAGGATGGCGCCGTCCTTCATCACTTCCAGGTGGTGCTTGTCAATGACGTGGATGTCGCCCGTGGCGGTGACGAAGATGTCGCCTTCCTTGGCGGCGTCAATCATCTTCATGACGCGGAAGCCGTCCATCTTGGCTTCCAGCGCGCGCAGGGGGTCGACTTCGGTGACGATGACGTCCGCGCCCATGCCCTTGGCCCGCATGGCAATGCCACGGCTGCACCAGCCATAGCCCGCGACGACGAAGGTCTTGCCCGCGAGCAGGATGTTGGTGGCGCGGATAATGCCGTCGATGGTGCTCTGCCCCGTGCCGTAGCGGTTGTCGAACAGGTGCTTGGTCATGGCGTCGTTGACCGCGATGATGGGGTAGCGGAGGACGCCGTCCGCGGCCATGGCCCGCAGCCGAATGACGCCCGTGGTGGTCTCCTCGGTGCCGCCGATGACGTTGTCGATGAGGTCGGTGCGGTCCTTGTGCAGGGTGCTCACCAGGTCCGCGCCGTCGTCCATGGTGATGTGGGGCTGGGTATCCAGCACGGCGTGGATGTGCTTGTAGTAGGTTTCGTTGTCCTCGCCCTTGATGGCGAAGACGGGCACGCCGAAGTGGACGACGAGCGCGGCGGCCACGTCATCCTGGGTGCTGAGGGGGTTGGACGCGGCCAGGGCAACCTCGGCACCGCCCGCCTTGAGCACGCGCATCAGGTTGGCGGTCTCGGTGGTGACGTGCAAACACGCGGCGATGCGCACGCCCTCCAGCGGGCGTTCCTGCTTGAACTGTTCCTCCAACAACTGGAGGACGGGCATTTCCTTCCAGGCCCACTCGATGCGGAGCAGGCCGTCGTCGGCAAGGTTCAGGTCCTTGACGTCGTGAGGTACGGCTGTTGTAACGGTCACGGATAGGCCTCCTTTGGATGTTGGGTATTAGGTATTGGGTATTGGGTATTGGGTATCGGGTATCGGGTATTGGGTATTGGGTATTGGATATCTGATACCTGATACCCGATACCCAATACCTTCTCACCACACCGCAAACTCTCCTCGCGTTAGCCTTTCGGTAAACGCATAAATGTTCGCCAGTTCGTTGGCCATGATGGTCTTGATGGTCGGTTCCACATCGGCCAGGGCGACGCCTGGCTTGAGCGCGACCTGCGCGGAGGCGATGAGGGGGTCGTCAATGGGCCGCCCAATCTGGCTGCACAGCCAGACGTACACTTCCTCCACGCCGTCCACCTGCTTGTAAATCGCGGCCGCGATCTGGTGGGTGAGGATGTTGTAGATCTTGCCCACGTGAGCCACGGGGTTCTTGCCCGCGGCGGCCTCGGTGCCCATGGGGCGGTTGAGGGCAATGACGCCGTTCACGCGGTTGCCCCGCCCGACCTCGCCGCAGTCCGCTCCCTCGGCCGAGGTGCCCAGCACAGTGAGGTACATGCCTGCCTCCCCGCGGCCAGGCGCGTCCAGGGTGTTGATATCCACGTGCATGCGCGCAAACGCGTCCCCTGCTTCCCGCTGCACGAACGCGCGTACGTCCGCCAGCACCTCCTCCTTGCGGCGGAAGTACGCGGCCTCGCTCTCGAAGAAGCGGTCCACGAACGCGGCGGCCACGGTCAGGGTCACCTCATCCCCGCGACGCACGCCCATGACCTTGATGTCTTCCCCGACTTCGGGGAAACGGTCCTTGAACGCGCTGCCGTTCATGTAGCGCTCGGTGCGATACACCAGCCGCTCCAGGGGGCTCATAGGCGCGTAGCCCACCGCGGCGGAGGTGTCGTTGGCCCCCACCTTCTCGCGAGCGAAGATGTCTACCAGTTCGGGCGAGCCAGGCTTAATCTCGTTGCGCACGACCAGGTGGCGGTGAGGGTCGACAAAGCGCAGGTTCTGCTTCACCCACCGTTCCACCGTTTCCTGTACGATGTCGTCCACGGGCACGCGCACGCCTTTGTACTCGAGGACCGCGCGGTCACCGACGATGAGTTGCATGGGCTCGATCACGCGGCCCCCGCGCAGTCGCGGCTCGGTCACGCCCGCGACGAGCAGGCCCTTGTCGATGTTGTGGTGCAGGATGCCACCGAACAGGT
>JALWHQ010000045.1 GCA_026983525.1 Anaerolineae bacterium
GACTTTACCCCGCACCGCATCCTTTATGTCGGCCAAAATAGCCTTGTGCGCGCTGTAGGGAACCGTCAGCACCACGACGTCGGCCTCAGCAGCGGCCTGCACATTGCCGGTACCGCGAATAGTGCTCACGCCCGCCCGTTCGTTCAACTCCGCCGCGACGCGCGCGCCCTTTTCCTCACTGCGGGAACCGATGACCACATCGTATCCTGCTCGGGCCCAGCGCATCGCCAGTCCCGATCCCTCTTTACCCGTACCACCGATCACTGCTACTGTCCACATGAGTACCTCCCCATATTGAAAAAGATGGTGTAGTTGACCTTAAGACGTAAAGGACAAGGGGATGGCTTCCATCCCCCATCAAGCGTCCAACATTGCATCCTGTCTTGCCTTGTACCTATTCCACCCTGCCCAGAGCAGGGGAACACCAAATACATAAGGGACACCGATCAAGTGAGCCACCAGCGGAGACAGGTATTCCCGAAACCGCCAGCGCAAGTTCGTCCAGTACACGTCCCCGGTAGCCGCGGTGAAAGAGAACACCAATACGCCCCCCGTCCACACGGGGGAAGGGGAAAGGGCGGCCAAGGCCAACAACCAGGTTGTATACCACGGTCGCCAATTGGACGCAAACAGGAGCACCAGGAGCGCGAGGACACCCAACCAGGCGTGCAGAAGGGGAACCCAGGAATGCCATCCGACACGATGGGAGACCCGTCGCCACAGCCACACCAGGATGCCCACATAAGCCAAAAGGAAAAGCGCGCGCAGCGCGAGTTGCACGCGCGTGTACGCGTCCGGCAGGTGCGCGGCCATCCCCATCAGAATGAACAGGGTTTGGAGTGTGCGGCTCGAAGACTCCGACTCGCGCAGGGCCTGCCACGGCGTCGGATCGGGCCAGAGGAAGAGGGCAAAGATCCCCAGGGTGGCCAGGACGACCACCGCCACCCCCGCGGTATAGCGGACTCGTTCCACCCACGTTTCCCGGCGGGCCACGCCCCACACCCAGAGCAACGGCCAGAGGAACAGGGGCGTCACCTTGATAAGCACACTTCCGGCCAGCGCCAGGTGGGCCAACCCATCCCGTCCGTGGACGATCAGCCAGAGGGCGAGGAGTACGAAGGTGAGCATCAGTCCGTCGTTGTGGCCGTTCCCGACCAATTCCAGCAGCACCAGGGGATTCCAGGCGAAGAAAATGGCGCGCGCGGCCCAGGTATGGGCGTGCAGGTCGCGCGCCAGGTGGTACACAAGCCACACATCGGCCAGGTAAGCCAGAAAGGCGATGGTTTTCAGCCCCCACAGGTGCAGCAGAAAGCGCTGGGGACCGGCCAGCCACGCCGGCAGCAAGGCAATCACTTCCCAAAGAGGACTATATCCCGATGTGGCCCGAATCCACTCACCCGTCAACCCGATCCAGGGATCCGTGGGGACGTTTGCGGGCGGCACCAGAAAGGGGTTGGCGCCGTGGAAAAGCCACAGCCGCGTGCGCACGGCGTACATCAGCATGTCGATGGCAAAGATCGGGTAAAGGAAAAAGAGGGTGATTCCGAACAGGAAGGACACACCCAAGATCAAGCGAGGGGGAAGGTGCAGCCTCCCCCCTCGCAGCGAAAAGCCCATGTCCCGCCCCACGAGCCCGGCAAGGAGCCCGAAGAGGGCCACATAAGCCAACAGGAGGGCTCCCGACGCGGTGAGGCGGTAATCGGTCAACTTGGCGAAATCAACCGGCGGGATGCGAGCGTACAGGCGCGCCAGGGGAAACTTCACCGCCAACACCAGGTAAAGCCCCTCGGCCAACACCACGAACGTCCCAACTCGCGCCCACCTCTCCCTCATTCCCAATCTCCAATCTCTAATCTCTAATCCCCAATCCCCAATCCTCAAAGCCACCTCTCCTCATCACCCACCTACTTCCACTTCTTCCAATCCTTCAGAATCTCTCGGGCCGCGTTGTACCCGGGCGCGCCCATCACACCGCCCCCCGGATGCGCGCCCGATCCGCAAAGGTACAGCCCGCGAATGGGCGTGCGATAGTCCGCGTACCCGGGCACGGGCCGCATGAAGAACATCTGATCCAGGGTCATCTCCCCGTGGAAAATGTTCCCGCCGGTCAGACCGTATTCCCGTTCCATCTCCACCGGCGTCACAATCTGCTTGTGAATGATGATATCGCGAATGTTGGGCGCGTACTCGGCCAGCACATCGATACATCGCTCCAGGAACGCGTCCTTTATCTCGTCCCATGTTCCTTCCTTCAGGCGGTAGGGGCCGTACTGGACAAAAATGTTCATCAGGTGCTTGCCTTCGGGCGCGACCGTCGGGTCCGTCACCGAGGGAATGGTGCACTCCAACATGGGCCGACGGGAGGGCATGCCCAGGGCCGCGTCACGGAAGGCCTCCTCGATGTAGTCCAGGGTGGGCGAGATGTGGATGGTGCCCCGATGCTGGGGGCCGGGCTGGGTGCCCGGATACGCCGTGAAGTTGGGCAGCCCGTCCAGAGCGAGGTTGATTTTGACCACCGCACTGTCATAGGAGATGCGCTCCACATCTTCCACAAACTCACTCGGCAAGTCGGCGCGGTTTACCAGTTTGAGGAAGGTGATGGCGGGCGTTGCGTTGGACGCGACCACCTTGGCCGTGAACTCGGTCCCGTCCGTCAACGTCACCCCCGTGACCTGACCATTGTGCACGTCGATGCGGGCGACCTCCGCGTTGGTGCGGATGTCCACGCCCAGGGACTGCGCGGCCTTTGCCAGGGCCTGGGTCAACCCGCCCATGCCCCCGCGCACATAGCCCCAGACCCCGCGCACGCCGTTCGTTTCCCCCATGACGTGGTGGAAGAGGACGTACGCGGTGCCGGGCACGCTGGGGGACGCGAACGCGCCGATGACCGCGTCTGTAGCCAGGGTGACCTTGAGTTCTTCCGACTCGAACCAGTAGTCGAGCAGATCGCGCGCGTTGCCCGTCAAAACGCGGAACGCCTCGAACATGTCCTTGCCCATGCGACGGAAGCGCCACGCCAACTTGCTCAACGTCGCCAGGTTGCCGGGACGCAGGGAAAGGGGGTTGGGGGGCGTCATCTCCAGCATGGGCTCGATGATGTCTGCCACGCGCCCCAGCATGGCCTCGTAGCGCGGGTACGCGTCGGCATCCTTCTTGCTGAACTTGGCGATCTCCTCGCGCACCATGCGCTTGTCCGGCCCCAGGAACAGGTAGCGACCATCGGGGAAGGGGGTGAAGGACGACGGGTCGCGCGGCAACATCTCAAAGCCAAACTCCTTCAATCGCAGATCCTTGATAATTCTCGGGCGGAAAAGCGAGTTGACATAGGAAAGGGTGGACACCTTGAAGCCGGAGAAAATTTCCTCCGTCACCGCGGCGCCTCCCACAACGTAGCGCCGCTCCAGCACGAGCACCTTCAGGCCGGCACGGGCGAGATAGGCAGCCGTTACCAGGCCATTGTGCCCGGCACCGACAATGATGGCATCATACGAAGTGGTCATAGCGGCCTCCTGTGGAAAATGCCGGACAACGTCTCGGTCACCGTCAACGCATAATTGTACCCCCACATGGGCACGGAGGCCAACGAACATGTGGGAATCCGCGGTTTGCGTCGCCCCTGCGCCTTGCGTCATCGGGAGTTCGGGAGTACCATTCACGCCCAGGAAGGGATGAACTCCCAACGGGAAAGGCAAGAGCCCATGACGCGCGTTCTCGTTGTAGATGACGACAAGCAAATTGTGCGGGTGGTGCGCGCGTACCTGGAACGAGAGGGGTTCGAGGTCCGCTACGCCTACGACGGCGAGACGGCCCTCCACATCATCCGCGCCGAAAAGCCCGACCTGGTCGTGCTCGACATCATGTTGCCCAACCGGGACGGCTGGGAGATCACGCGCATTATGCGCCAGGACGCATCCCTGGCTGCCATCCCCATCATCATGCTCACCGCGCGCGTGGCCGACACGGACAAGATCGTGGGCCTGGAACTGGGCGCGGATGACTACATCACCAAGCCCTTCAACCCTCATGAGGTGGTGGCGCGCGTGCGCGCCGTGCTACGGCGAACCACGGGCGTCCTTCCCAAGCGGCCGCCCACGCTGCGCGTGGGTGACCTGGTCATGGATCTCGACCGTCGCGAAGTCACGCGCAAGGGCGAGCCCATTGACCTGACACCCACCGAATTTGCCCTGTTGCGCGCCTTCATGGAGCATCCGGGCCACGTGTTCACCCGCCTGGAACTCATCGAGAATGCCCTGGGATACGCGTACGAGGGCACGGATCGCACCATCGACAGCCACATCAAGAACTTGCGCCGCAAAATCGAGCCCGACCCCAAGCACCCCACATACATCGAGACGGTGTACGGGGTGGGCTATCGCCTGCGAGAAGACCCGTGAACTCCCTGGCGACACGCATTGCCCTGGCCATCGTCATCGTCGTTCTTGTCATTGTCGCGCTGATTTCCCTCTCCATCGCGCGCACCACGGATCGTGCTTTTCGCGGGTACCTGCTACGCACCCTCCAGCCTCAGACGGAAGAACTCCGCCGCACCCTGGCCGACTACTACCGCACACACGGGTCATGGGAAGGGGTACATGACGCCCTACGTGCTTACCTTCGTTCCCGTAACCGACAAATTCCCGCTTTCCGCCGTCCTATCCTCGTTATTACAAATGAGGAAGGCATTGTAGTTGTGGGAACGGCAGGCATTCGACCGGGCAGGCCTCTTCCTCGCCCTTTGCGTCCCTTTGCCACTCCCATTACCGTGGAAGGACGAGAGGTGGGGCGCCTTGTCCTCCTTCCTCCTGGGATGGAAGGCGTGCACCTTCCCGGGGCTGAGCGCGCGTTTCTCGACCAGATTCAGCGCACGGTGGTATTTGTAGCACTCCTGGCCGTCGGCTTGGGCATTCTACTGAGCGTCATCCTCACGCGAACGGTCACCTCTCCGCTTCAATCCCTTGCCCGCGCTGCTCGCACGTTGAGCCAACGCGAGTTTCACTACCGGGTGCCTGAGAGGGGCCCGGAAGAGGTCGCGGCAGTGGCCCGCGCGTTCAACGAAATGGCCACCGCACTGGAGGAAGCCGAGGAACGCCAGCGCCAACTCCTGGCCGACATTGCCCACGAACTACGCACCCCCCTGAGCGTGCTCCAGGCCAACCTGCGCGCCATGCTCGACGGCGTCTATCCCCTGGATCCCAAGGAGATCGCCGCCCTTTACGACGAGGCCCGCCTCGTCAACCGCCTGGTCGACGACCTCCACGTCCTCGCTCTGGCCGACATCGGTCAGTTACCCCTGAAGGAGGAAACCGTGGATGTGGGGGACTTGATTCGGCAGACCACGGCCACATTTGCCCTGGCAGCAGAGGCTCGCGGCGTTCACGTGCACACCGATGTGGAGCCGGACCCCCTGTTGGTGAATGCAGATCCCGACCGGCTGGCCCAGGTGGTGCGCAACCTGCTGAGCAACGCGCTGCGTCACACGCCCGAGGGGGGCCGCATCGACGTACGGGCCTTTCGGCAGGACGGCCGCGTGCGCATCGAGGTGCAGGATACCGGGCCGGGCATTCCCCCCGAGCACCTCTCCCACGTGTTCGACCGATTCTGGCGGGGGGATCCTTCACGGGCGCGGGAAACCGGAGGCAGCGGCCTGGGGCTCTCCATTGCCCGCAGTTTGATCCACGCGATGGGGGGGCGCATCGGCGTCAACAGTCAAGTTGGGCAGGGGAGCACCTTCTGGGTGGAGTTACCCATGTTGACTATTGGCTCAGGAGAGAGAGCACGCGAACGATCTTCGGGGTGATCTTTCGTGCCCCTTATTCTAATCAACGCATCGAGTAACTTTTTCCCACTTTTGTGCGTTGGTTTACTTGAAAGGATATGAGCGCTATCCGGGTGCTGAGCCTGGCACAGTGGACATCAACGGTGTGGACGTTTTTGCTTGCCTCGCTTAAGCGCACGGGGCAAAGTCCCCTCGCGCAGAACGAGGCCGATATTATCGCGCGCGCGCGCAACATGGACCCGGACGCGTGGGATATTATTTTCAACCGGTATTACCCGGAGATTTTTGCTTACCTGCGATACAGGACAAATTCCTTGGAAGACGCGGAAGACTTGGCGGCTATGGTCTTTGAGCGAGCGGTACGACACATCGGTTCTTACAAGGAAACCGGGCGCGGCATGGGGGCATGGCTCCAGCGCATTGCCAGCAATTTGGTTGTGGACTACTATCGACGGCGAAGTGTTAAGGCCCGAGTCTCAGAGCCCTTACCTCCCAACCTCGTCGATACCCACCCATCCCCCCTGGAACATGCCCTTCGCAGGGATACGGTGGAAGACATTCATAAAGCATTGGCCGAGCTCCCAGAGAGCCAACGAGATGTGCTAATTTACCGGTTTCTGTTGGGGTATAACCTTGAGGAGACCGCCCAGATTATGGACAAGAGTGTAAATGCTATCAAGGCATTGCAACACCGAGCGCTGAAACGCTTGCGACAGGTGTGGAAACGCGAGATAGATGATGACGCTGAATGAGGAAGAACTTCTGGCATATGCCCTGGAACAACTGAGCAAACATCCGCGCACATACGACCCGTTGCAGGACGAGAACATTCCAGAAGAACTTCGCCCTGCTATTGCAGTGTATGTGGAAGAAGCGCGCGCTCTTATACACACACCTCGTCCTCAGCCATCCGCGGCCGCTATGCAGGCTGCACGAGCCCGGATGCACCAGGCATTGGTCCAACAACGACGGCGTGCCGGCATCTTCCTGCCCCCCATCCCTCGCCTCTTTAGGCGCTCGCTAAATACCCTCAGCGCGGGAGTTGCTGCTTTTGTCGTCATCATACTGGTCAGTGTGGCCGGCTATTCGCTGGCATTGGAAAGTCTCCCGGGCCAACCTCTCTATCCTGTCAAGCGTTCCGTCGAGCAGGTGGTGCTGGAAGTATCCCCTGACGAGCACAAGGCTCTACTTCGAAGCCGCCTGGCTCGTCGCCGTCTGGACGAGTTCGAACGGCTGGCTACGAACGGCCAATACAACGCCAATCTACTGACAACGTACATCTCGGAGATCCGAGACATTGCAACTACCTGGGAAACGCTCACTCCTGCCCAACAGCGCGCGGTGCAAGCCGAAATCACCCAAGAATTGACATATGCAGAGCAACGCCTTGAAGCATGGCGGCAAACTGCCCCCGCAAACATTCAGCCCCTTCTCGAGAGGGCCTTATCCGAAACCCGTAACGCCCTAAAGTTGATGACGCTGATAGAACCATTGCTTCCGTCACCTACACCGACCAGTACACCAACGTCAACACCTACGTCGATTGAACCCGCGCGCCTGCTCACACCCACCTTATCTCCCGCTCCAATACGGGCTCAGACGCCAACTTGGACTCCTACGCCATCCGCGACCATGTCTCCAACGCCCATGACACCCCCTCCCTTCACACCGACGCCTTTGGTGACGCCTTTCAATCAGACACCAGCCCTCATGTCCGTAGAAACGCCTACACCAACTTGGACTCCCACACCTACTGAGACGCGTCCCCCCATACCTTCCCCCACACGGGGATCTCAACATACTCCCGAGTACGCGACGGCCCCGACCGCGACCTACACCCCATCGCCCACTGTGGCCACATTCCTGCCGACGTACACACCTACCCCGACGCATCCCATATTGCCCTCACCTACTCCCACCCCTTCGGGCAAGGAAACACCAACACCGACGTGGACGCCGTCCCCAACACACACACCACACCCC
>JALWHQ010000046.1 GCA_026983525.1 Anaerolineae bacterium
GGCGAGGGGGAGCCGCCGGGGGGTAGGGTGAAGAATACGAGTTCGGCCCGGTAAGATCCCGCTCGTGTGCCCAGGGGAACCTGCAGCGCGACCATCCCCAATCCTTCCATTCCCGCTGGGATGGGGTTGAGGGGATACCACGCGGGCACGAGGCGATCGTTGTTCTCGAAGCCCCTTTCGCCTTCGAGTGGTACAAACCGCACGCCGACAAAGGTGGCGTGGGGCAGCGGCCGGTTGGCCTTCCAGCAGAATTGGAGAGTGCTCACCTCACCCGGTTGGAGGGAAACAGGCACGCGCACAAGAGTGATGTCCAGCGGGGGCGATGAGATGTGTCGGGCATTCGCGGGGGCGGGGCAAGGGACGTGCTCATCTCGGGGCACGATGCGGCTCAGTCGCCCCCAGGGGACGAGGGCGTATGTCTGGGGGAGATCGGGCGCCCAGCCGTGGGTGGGCGCGGCCTGATACAGGGGCCTTCCCCTTCTCACCCAGGGCCGGATGACGTTGTCCATATCGGGGGGAAAGAGGGCCAGGAGGTCAGGGCGGCGGCCGTCGATGTGCTGTAAGTACCACAGAGGTGTGAAGTCACTCCAGTGTCCCAACAGGGCCGCGCCTTCTTCCAAAGGAAGTTGAAGCGTGGCTTCCCACCAGGCACGCACGTCCACACGGCGGCTCAGGTCGCGATCAGGATACCGGATGACGGCAAGCGCAAGAGGAATACTCAGGAGAGCCGTTATCCACGCCCGATCAAGGGGCACACGCTCGGGCCACCCGGGGAGCCCATCCAGCGCGAAGCCACCGGCAAAGAGCACGATCCAGAAGGCGGGCAGGAGATAGGCGTCGTTCTTCCCTTGCTGAATGTAGGCGACCATCAAAGTGAGGTACACCCCAAAGGCCAAGAGTACGACGGCCAGCCGGTGTTCTCGTCGGGCGAGGCGGATGCCCCCCCACAGGGCCAGCAAGGCCACAGGCCAGGGAATTTCCGCCCTCCAGTAGGGCCACACATCGCCTATGCGCGCGAGCGCGTCGTCCCAGCCGCCCAACAACAGCCCGGACGCGTACCCACCCAGCCCGGCCACGTAATGCCACACCAGATTCCAGCGCAGCGGGGGTTCATACCACACATGCACGAGCCCTCGATACACGGCCTCGGAACGCCCTATACCGGGGAGCAGGGGCGCGTCAGCAAAGGCCGCCCATCGCCAGGGGACATACACGAAAAGCACCAGGGGCGCGGCCCCCGCGACTGCCATGCGTCCCCAGGCTCTCCAGTCCCGACGGAGCGGAGGGATGGCCCATAACGCGTAGGCAAACCAGAAGGGAATGAGCAGCGCGTCGCTGGGGTGGACGGTCAGCCCCAGGCCGAGGGAAAACGACGCGAGCAGCAGAAGGCGTTGGCCTCGGGCATGGCCCCAACAACGGGTCGCTTCCCACGTGGCCCACAGTGCAGCCACTATCAGCGCCGTGTTCAGGGTGTACCGTTCGGCCAGCAGGCTGTAACCCCAGAATGTGGGCGTGACGGCGAACAAACTTCCGGCGAGAATGCCCGCGCGCGCGCGCCCGCTCAACCGATGTGCAAAAGCAGCAGTCACCCCCACGGCAATGCTCCCCCAAAGGGCAGAGAGGAGATTCATGCGCCAGGCCACATTGCCCAAAGGCACATGGGACCAGAGCCAGCCCATCAGCATGTAGAGGGGAAAGCCGTTGGGGTGGGGCAGGCCCAGGAGCGCGGGAAGGTACTGGAATTCGGCAAAGTCGGAGACAAATACGTCGGGCGCCAGGGTGCGCAGGTAGAGGAGGAAAGCAGCGATAGCAACAAACAAGGGCGACATGCGTGTCGCCCTTGTTTTCCAGACATAAAGGTAGGGGCGCAGGATCACCGCGCCCCTACGTGATTGCGCGTGGGCCATGCCTCACTCCAGCCGCTTTTCCGTCCTGGGGTCGAACAGGTGCATGTGGTCCATGTTGACCACCAGGTCGATCTTATCCCCAGCGCGGACGCGAACGCGCGGGTCAACTCGTGCAATGAAAGACTTGTTGTCCTGAGTCAGGCAATAGAGAAAAATCTCGTTACCCATCAACTCCGTCACGTCCACTACGGCCTTCATCTCCGCTGGGAAAATCTCGGGTGGAACATACGGCTTGGCATGGATGTCCTCGGGTCGGATGCCGAAAATGACCTCCTGCCCCTTGTACTTGCGGTACACCTCGGCCAATCCTGGGGGTACCTCCAGACGGAAGGCTCCCCCATCGACGAACAGTTTGCCGTCCGCCTCGACCAGGGTGGCGTCGAAGAAGTTCATGCTGGGGCTGCCGATGAAACCGGCCACGAACACGTTCCCCGGCTTCTCGTACAACGTCTGAGGCGTATCCACCTGCTGGAGAACACCATCCTTCATGACCGCGATGCGGGTGGCCATCGTCATCGCTTCCACCTGGTCATGGGTTACATAGACAAAGGTAGTTCCCAGACGCTTGTGGAGCTTGCTCAGTTCCGCGCGAGTTTGCACACGTAATTTAGCATCCAAGTTAGAGAGGGGCTCGTCAAACAGGAAAACCTTGGGACTGCGCACAATGGCGCGCCCAACAGCCACACGCTGACGCTGCCCCCCCGAGAGTTGTTTAGGCTTGCGGTCAAGGAGTTGCTCAATGCCCAAGATGCGGGCCGCCTCCCTCACGCGGCGGTCGATTTCATCCTTGGGAACCTTGCGCAACTTCAGGCCAAAGGCCATATTGTCATACACGCTCATATGAGGATAGAGCGCGTAGGATTGGAACACCATGGCGATATCCCGATCCTTGGGAGGCACATCGTCGACCAAGCGGCCGCCAATGTAAATGTGCCCATCCGTCAACTCTTCCAAGCCTGCCAGCAAGCGCAGGGTCGTGGTCTTGCCACATCCAGAGGGCCCCACGAAGACGAGGAATTCTTTATCCTCAATGTACAGGTTAAGATCGTTAACTGCAACAACGTCTCCAAATCGCTTGGTGACATGTTCGAATTTTACGTCGGCCATAATTTACCTCTGCTCCGATGTGATGGGGTTGGAACGACGGCGGGGACAGAACTCTTCGGTCATTGAACGGCTTCTCATGGACGGGGGCCGTGCCGGAGCCCCACAGCACCACGCGTCCAGAGAAATTCCGCCCAACGGGCATTAGCGCCTATACCGCTCCCCGTGGTCGTTCACCAATGCAATTTGGGAACTACGCACTGCAAAGCAAACTACACGAGGCTTAAAAAGACAAGAAGCCAGAACTGTGTAATCCCTCTATTCCCACCTCCCTCTCTTCTTGGAATATTGGGGGATGACGATGAGCACATGTATTATATGCAGGCAATGAAAAACCCACAACTACAGTGAAAAAGACTTGGTGCTCAAGCCGTGCACGCTCCTGTACTTGCTCAGAACGAAAATGCCATCAGACACTACCCGTCCTCACGATAAAAATGCACGTCCACCTGAGGGAATGGAATGACTATACCCGCCTCATCCAGGGCCTCCTTGATACGCCGCCGCATAATGCGCTGGGCGTCCCACTGTTTACCGGGCCGCACCTTAGCAACCAGACGAAATGCAATAGCCGAATCTCCCAATTCTTCCGGTCCCAAGGGGAATGGGGGTTCGAGGAAAATAGCGTCAGGGTTTTCCTCATAGAGACGCTCTCCTACCTGCGTAAGCACTTCTTCCACTTTGCCCAGGTCGCTGTCGTACGCTACGCCCACGTCGGCTATGGCACGTGCCCAGGCGCGCGTCCGGTTCGCCACATGACCGATCTCACTGTTAGGAATGAAGTGCAACACCCCGTGGAAATCACGCACCTGTGTCACCCGTAAAGACATGCTCTCCACCGTTCCGGCAACACCGGCCACCTCAACGCTATCTCCAACGTGGAATTGATCCTCAATAAGGATGAAAATCCCGGCAATAATATCTTGCATCAACTTTTGGCTCCCCATACCTATGGCCAATCCGACCACCCCAGCCCCTGCAAGCAAGGGCGCAATGTTCACGTTGAACACGTCGAGAATCATCGTGCCAGCGATGAAGACTACGAGAATACGGCCGATCCAACGGATGATATCACGAGTAGTCTGCAACCGACGTACCTGGAACTCATCCATAGAGGGCAAACGTTTAACCAAATAACCACCTGCCGCGTCACTGAGCACCCACCCTCCATAGGCAAGAATCAGAATGAGGAGAAGGCGTCCCCCTGCTGCTAACGCAATAGACACGTTCAGGCCAAAAAGGGTAGACACGGCCAGAATTAAGGCATAAAGGATGAAAAGCGCGGCAGAGGCAAGCAACAGACGTCGTACAACACGTACAGGAAGGGAATCCCCCTGCAAGTGCCCTCGTATCCACCAAATGATAAAAGCCCAAATCAACGCTCCCCAGAATTCCGCTTGCTGCGCTAATTGTGTCAGCCCATAAAGCAGAGAATCGCTCATCATCTCCCTCCCCTTTTGCCAGATTCCTCTGAAATTAAATATACCATTGCTTTTTGCCCCTGTGGTAAGGCTGAGGCAAAATAGGCGAATGCATTGAGGAAAATGACCAGTAGGAGGGAGGAAGCCTTGGTGTTGTCGCGTATCTTCAAGCGGGCCTCGCAGGAAGATCAACAGAAGATCGAACGCAGTTTGGAAAGAACCCGTCGAGGCGTGTTCGGTCAACTCGCCTCCCTTTTCCAATCCAGCGAGTTGGATGAGGAATTCTGGGACGACTTGGAGGCTTTGCTCATCCAGTCCGATGTAGGAGTTGCCACCACAGAACATCTCCTCAACAGGTTTCGGCAACGAGTAAAGGAGGTAGGAATTAAACGAGCTGATGAGGCATACGAGATTTTTAAAGAAGAAATGATCAACCTGTTGGGCGATGCTCCTCCCGCGGCATTGGATCAGCCGCGCTTGCTCACCGTTGTGTTGGTTGTGGGGGTCAATGGATCCGGTAAGACAACCAGCATCGCTAAGTTAGCCTATCACCTCAAGCAACAAGGGAAGAAAGTGTTGCTGGCCGCGGCAGATACCTACCGAGCAGCGGCCATCGACCAGTTACGAGAGTGGGGCAAACGCATTAATGTGGAGGTCATCGCTCACCAGCCTGGAAGTGATCCCGGCGCAGTGGTATATGACGCCATTCGCGCGGCTCAGGAATCTCGTAAGGCAGATGTGCTGATTATCGATACGGCAGGGCGTCTCCATACCAAGTACAATTTGATGAAGGAACTCACCAAAATTCGCCATATCTGCGCTCGTCAAGTGCACAAAGCCCCTCACGAAACCTACCTGGTGTTGGACGCGACCACGGGACAGAATGCTCTAATTCAAGCCCAAAAGTTCAAGGAGGCCGTAGATATAACCGGGGTTATTCTGACAAAGCTGGATGGCACTGCTAAAGGGGGTGTCGTATTTGCCATTCAGAACGAACTGGGCGTGCCGGTTCGTTGGGTTGGGACAGGTGAGCAGATAACCGACTTTGCCGAGTTCGATCCTGTGGCCTTTGTGGAAGGACTGTTCGAATAGATAACATACCACGTTGGCTCTGCAATCTAATGCAGGAGGTGAGAATCCATGAGCGAACTGCGTGAACGGTTGGAACGCCTACGGGTTCACATCGACGATATTCGGAGGCGTCTTTGACATCCCAGGGAAGGAAAGGCGGCTGGCAGAAGTAGAGGCGGCTATGGCCGATCCCGCGCTGTGGGATGATCCAGAGCAAGCGCGCGCGCTTTCACGCGAGCAGGCCACTCTACGGGAGGAAGTACACGTCTGGAACGACCTGAAGCGCAAGGTACAAGACGCCTTAGATCTGCTCGACCTTGCCGAAGCGGAAGGGGATAAGGAAACACTATCCGTTATTGAGGAAGAAGCGCGCGTGCTGGAGGACGAAACCGAAGCCCGCGAATTCCAACTGGCGCTTTCCGGCCCACACGACAAAGGAGACGCGGTGCTGGCCATTCACGCGGGAGCAGGAGGCACCGAAGCCCAGGATTGGGCCGAAATGCTATTGCGCATGTACACCCGCTGGGCTGAGCGGAAGGGCTATGAGGTAGAGATTACAGATTTGACACCCGGTGAAGAAGCAGGTATCAAGAGTGTCACTATGACGGTACGGGGACCTTACGCATACGGCTACCTAAAAGCGGAAAAAGGCGTCCATCGTCTGGTGCGCATCTCTCCTTTTGACGCGTCTGCGCGGCGCCACACATCTTTTGCGCTTGTAGAGGTGATGCCGCTCATCGAGGACGACATCGAAATTGAAATTAAGCCCGAAGACCTGCGTATTGACGTCTACAAATCGGGAGGAGCCGGAGGACAACACGTACAGAAAAACGCGACAGCGGTGCGCATCGTGCACCTGCCCACAGGCATCGTGGTACAGTGTCAGAACGAACGCAGCCAGCACCAAAATCGCGAAACGGCCATGCGCATTTTGCGGGCACGACTCTATGCCCTGGAATTGGAAAAGCGCCAACAAGAATTAGCCCGACTCAAGGGCAAACATGTAGAAGCTGGGTGGGGCAATCAAATCCGTTCTTATGTACTCCAGCCCTACCAGATGGTGAAAGACCTTCGCACGGGATACGAAACAGGTAACGTACAAGCAGTACTGGACGGGAATCTAGATCCTTTCATTCAGGCATATTTGAAATCCCAAATTGGACAAGAGGAGCCGGTAGCCACCTAAACACCCCTAACGGGGCGATGGTCGAAGAACGGCCATCGCCTCCTGCTTATATTCTGGAGGAGTGCTCATGTTCAGTGACGCTGCGCGAAGGTGGGCTTCGGCCATTCTACATGGTGCAGCACGAGTGTGTATACGTGTAGGAATCACTCCAAACGTGTTGACATTGGGGGCCTTTGCACTTGTATCAAGCATTTCGGCTGTGCTGGCACTGGGTCAATTCCGCTGGGCTGGTATCCTTCTCCTCCTTACCGTCTGGCTTGACGCTGTGGATGGAACCCTAGCCCGTATGACCAACCGGGTCACACCATTTGGTGCATTCTTCGATGCCACCCTGGACCGATACGCGGAGGCTATTCTTTACCTTGGACTCATGATCTACTACCTCCGCCATTTCAATTCCAACCCCGTTTTGCTCATTTACCTTACCGTGGTTGGCTCCATCATTATTTCCTATGCGCGAGCGAAAGCAGAATCTGTGGGCATTCCGATCCGCGAAGGATTATTGACACGTTTTGAGCGGTTAGCCATCTTAGTTCTGGCCCTCCTCTTTGACCGGATTGAGTGGGGCCTGTGGATCCTTGCTCCTTTGACGAACCTGACCGCTATCCAACGCATTGTGGTAGTATGGCTGCGCTCCCAGACTGCGAAGTAGCGCCATTACACACGCATCCACCTAAAAATCGCTGTGCTCTTTAGCCAGAAGTCCCCAACCGCTGAAATCATATATGGGAACAACGGTAAGTGTACATGGATACAGGTCGCTGATGGGCATGGACGACTCCCCGCATTACGTCATTTACACCTCACAATTTATCGTCCACTGTCCATCGCCTTTACACCCAATGGACAAACGAGGTTTGTACCCCCGCTTAATGTGAGTTTGTGTGCATCTGCGTGTAGCCCACCAGTAACTTTTCCCGCTCATCTCCGTCTACATCTTTGAAGCAGAGGTGAGGGGATACTACAAAAGGCAGGTCCGTGGCAGCCGACACTGTAGATCGCCAAATCTATGAACGAGCACGGGCTCTGGATGCAGACGCCCTGACTACATTATATGAGAAATATGCCGACCGTATTTACCGGTACATCTATCACCGTGTCGGCGACCAAGATATTGCCGAGGACTTGACGGCCCTCACATTTACGAAAATGTTGGAGGCCATCCATAGTGGGCGTGAATGGCGGAGTTCTTTTTCCGGGTGGCTTTATCGTATTGCTCACAACTTGGTCGTCGACCATTTTCGCGAGAAGGGGCGGGCCCACCATGTTTCCTTGGATACGGGCCTGCCCCTTCACGCGACAGATCGCGATCCCTTTGAAGAGGCCGTACGCTCCGTTCGCCATGATGTGTTGCGAGCGGCCATCTCCCGCCTGACGGAAGATCAGGCAACGGTTATCGTTATGCGTTTTTTAGAAGGGTATAGTATTGCTGAAGTCGCTCAGGCTCTGGGAAAAACGGAGGGAGCAATTAAGGCTCTCCAATTCCGTGCAGTGGAACGACTGCGACGCCTATTGAGCGAAAAGGACGTCCCGTGAGCAAGCACCATCACTTAGAAGACATCTTTACCGAGGCTCTTGAGCGGCTGGAGGCAGGCCAACCTCTAAAAGAGGTGCTCGCGTCCTATCCGCCTGATGTTGCCGCGGAACTGGGCCCCATGTTGGCGCTTGTCTCCACGCTTCGTACCTTTCCCGAGCCCCCTCCACGCGATCCGGCCCGCGCCAACGCAGGACGCCAAGCATTTCTGACCCAGGCCGCGCGCTTGCGAGCCCAAAAACAACACCTCTCCCTTCGAGAGCGCGTTGACCGTACCCTAAACAGCATCGGCCGCTCACTGTTCCCTTCCTGGCGGCAAGCGGCTGTCGCACTGGCAGCACTGGTCATTGTCGTAGTGCTTGGACGCACAATGGTTGTGCTCGCTGAGCAAAGCTTGCCTGGCGATACACTATATCCTATCAAACGGGCGATAGAAAACGTGAGCGTCCTTCTCACCTTCTCACCAGAGGAACGAGAAGCCCTGCGAGCCGAGTACATTAGACGACGACAGGAAGAAGTAGCCCTAATACTGTCTCAGAAGAAATCTGTTGACCATGTGGAAATTGCCGGGTACATCACCAGTATCTCGGGGAATACATGGCACATTGATGGCTATTCCGTTATAGTCCCCCCTGATGCGAATGTGGAGGGATACCCAGCACCGGGGAAGTGGGCGTATCTCCTCGTTCGCGCGCCCGGCGACGGACGCCTCATCGCGCAACACGTAACGATCGAATCCCACGCGCCGGTGCTGGCAATTGCATCGCCCACACCGACCAATACACCAACATATACCCCAACCTTTACCCCCACTGCTACTTCAACCCCCACGCCTACACGTACTCCAACCTTTACCCCCTCTTCGACTCCCACTCCACTTCCAACAGCCACACCTACGTTCACATCTACCCCAACACCAACGGCCACTGTCACGCCTTCGCCCACCGCCACACCTACAGCCACATCAACACCTACGCCCACACCAACTCCCACATCCATGCGCATACCTGCGGTTGAATTCACCGGACATATCCAGGTGATGAATGACACCACCTGGACAATAGCGAATCACATCGTCGACGTCTCTCAAGCACGCATCGATACCAGCAAAGGGCAGGCCCAGGTAGGTGCAGAAGTATGGGTACGGGCACATCAAGTAGATGGTCGTTTAATCGCTGAAGAAGTCGTTGTTCTGGTCTCCATCCCCAAGGTGGAATTCAACTACACCATTACAGGGGTCATTGAAAATATACAGGGGGAGACATGGACGGTAAGTGGCAAGACCATCCTTGTGCCTTCCGGTACCCCCATTGAGGGCACTCCCCTTATTGGCCGTGGCGTAACAATCGACGTCACCGAGAGAGTGGACGGCAGTTTGGTCGCTCGCCATATCCGTGTACACCCACCCCAGCCTACATTCGCCTTCACCGGCATCTTGGAAGCCATATCCGAAAATATTTGGACAATTTCTGGCTATGCCATCTTGGTTGATGCAGAGACCCAAATTGTCGGCACACCTCACGTGGGGGATGTGGTGGATGTGCAAGGAGAGGACTGGCCTGACGGGACTCATCATGCACTCTACATTGCTGTGCGGGCAACGGCTACACCTACCCCTTCACCAACGCCCACGCCGTCCCCTTCTGCAACCCCGACACCTACTGTAGAGGCTTCACCACAGGCGTCGCCGTCTCCTTCACCTACGGCGACGCCTCCCCCTTCCCCCACACCCTGATGCCGTGACACTGAAGTAAATTCCTTCCCCAACTCGTACTGTTGGGCTATTGCCAATATCACAAACATGGTGTAAACTGAAACATGCATCCCAAACAAACTCCGACGACGTAATAAGGTATCAGACAAAACGTTATCTTTGTCGCCCGTACATCGTGGCTTACATCGGCGAGTGCAGAATATGGGCATCACAGCGCAACATCGCAGCCTATCAATACGAGTAGTAAGTGTAGCCCTCACGTGTCTTGTGTTGGGTCTCCTCGTCTATGGACTGTTCTATCGCGTCCATGCCCAACAGGGGACAACCGAACCCCAACCAGAGGAACTGCTGAACACTTCCCTCTGGAAATCTCCCCCTGTACCGCTGGCCAACGCTCCAGCAGCCGTATCACTGGAAATTGCCTCCACTCCTCAAGGAGATATTCATATCATCTGGGAAAGTCAAGGACGCCTCTACCACACGTGGAGGCCAGCGGGAGGAACTTGGCAAGACCCTACTCCTATATGGTGGGGACTCTCACCATCACTTGCTGTAGATGCTCAAAACCGGGTGCACCTCGTATTTGTCCAGGACGTGTTGGGGAACTTCGAAGTGTACCACACCTCTTTCGATGGCCGTCAATGGTCTTTACCACGAAATGTCTCCAACACACCCGGGCACTCTTACAGTCCTTACATAGATATCGCTCCTGATGGAACACTACAGGTGGTGTGGAACGAACGGGTAGGCACACGGGACGTAATCTATCATGCTGAGCTTGATGGCGTTACCTGGGTAGATTTCCCAATCCCCAGTGCTTGGGGAAAGGCACCAACCCTTCACATCATTGGACAAATGCTACACGTTATATGGCAAGGCCCATCCCTCTCCTCGTCCAATGAGGTCTACCACATTCAAGGGGTAGAACGCACGTGGCGCTTACCCCAGAATCTAAGCGACAGCCCTCAGAGCGAAAGCGTTGGAGTCGAATCAGTAGTTGACGCATACGGATGGATTCATGCCACATGGTTAGAAGAAAACAGCAAGACATTTCGGGTTCAGTACACGTATGGGAATGGGGATACGTGGAGATGGCCTCTCGACCTCAGCGATTCGGGAGTGGGCGACGTCACCATTGCCACAAGTGAGCGCGGAAACTATGTCCATGTCTGGTGGGCGGATGAAAGTGGGTGGTGGACACGATGGCGAGCCGTGGCATCTCCTGAATGGAGCACACCGACCCGTGTAACTTCTGGGGGAACCAACTTCCTCACGTTCCGCTTCGCTCCTCAAAACGATACTCGCTTGCGCGCTTTGTGGCGCTCAACCTCATCCGAAGGCGTTGAACTTTGGTATGCCGAAGCCAAAACCCCTATTGTCCAACGACTTCGCTTTGCTCTCTTAGGACGGAATGCTCCTTGGGGCTCGGAAGGAACACGCTAATGGCTGTGCCGCCGATGGATATCGCGCAGAAACTCCAAAACTGTCTTGTCGATGCGTGCGTCCTCAAACAACCGTTCCTCAAGATTCTCGACTCCCGCAAACGCGCGCAGCGCCTTGCGTGTTGCCTCATCGTATATCCCCGAAACTTCTCCTCGGTAGTAGCCCAGACCCTGCAATAGCGACTGGATTTCCCGGGTCAAATCCTCAGTAAGAGCCAGGATATCCTCCTCTCGAGGAGGCTGGAAATACACTCGCCACAGTTTGAGCAAGCGGGCTAATTCCTCGATGGGCCGGGGATGATCATCCACCCGCAAATCTATGTAACGATCTGTGAATCCCCCGTAACTACCCCCCTCGCGCACAACAAGTAAGGCCGCAGATTGTTGCCCTCGCCGATCACCACCAGCCTCTTGTCCCGCGGCAAGAGCAACCAATAGCCGCTCCGCCAAATCCCCCTTACTACCAAGGAAAGTCTCATACATAGCATCCACCGTATCTGCGCCTACCAGAATGTTTCCTTGTACGGCCACGTTAGGCCCCGTTCGATGTCCTGCCCAGGGAAAGCACCCCCCTCCCGTAAATGCAGCCGCACGCCCTTGAGCGTCCACGATACCCACCTGACGCAGTCGCGCCTCAGGATCCTCAGCCGTCAACTGGACAATAACCTCCTCTGGGGAGAGTCCCTGGGCCAACAGTTCCAATCCACGTGGCCCATAGAGCAAATTAGCATAGGACTGGGTTGCAACCGCTCCTACGTTAGCCTTGGCATAGGGAACAACTGCACCAACCGCTAAAAACTTCGACTGCACAGCAACCCCCAAATCTCCTGTCTCTGGGTCAAAGGCTACGATGCTAAATGTGCTGGGATGTAAACGTGTCATATTCCCTGCCTCCATTTTCCCGGGAATATTCCTCATATATTTTACCATGGGTTCGGAACTTATCTGGAGCAAACTTGTGACGTCCAACTTCCATGACTTCGATCCGACCAGACGGAACCGCCAGAAACGTGTGAGTGATGCCCAATCTTCATTCAGAAGAGGGGAAAAGAAAACACTCCAAAACCCCAGAAATACACCTGGCCCGGCCATGATGACCGGGCCAGGTCACACGCTTGGTGGGCGGAACAGGACTCGAACCTGTGCCCTCCTCCTTGTAAGGGAGGCGCTCTAACCAGCTGAGCTATCCGCCCTTAGACACCCCATTATATCGCGGGCGGGAGGAGGGTGTCAAAGCAAGGGCCTCAATTCTAATATCCACAGGATGCTGGCTCTTCACCCGTGTGAGTCTGAGCGGTGCGGAAGGAGGAACCACAGCCACATGTAGACACAGCGTTCGGGTTCTCAATATGGAATCCCCCACCCATCAGGGTATCCACATAGTCAATGCGAGATCCCTGAATGTAAAACATACTGACCGGATCTACATACACCTTAATACCATGTTGTTCCGCTACCCAGTCGCCCTCGCGCTCCTCGTTTTCAAAGGTCATGCCATATTGCATACCCCCGCAACCACCACCCGTCACAAACACACGTAAACCATAGCCCGTCTTACCCTTTTCCTCCAAGATGCTTCGCAGTTTCGCGGCAGCGGCCTCGGTCAAGAACACGCCTACTTCCTGAGCAATGGCTCCATTTCCAGACATTTCAGCCATGACAACCACCTCCTGCATGTCACTCTGTGCATTTACCTTGGAAACTCTTGCGGGTGATACCAGATGCCATTATAGTACACAGCAGATTTCCTGACAAATTCTCTCCTATAGCATTGGAAACGCCCTCTTACCAAGAGGAAAACAAAAAAGCCCTCCTCGCCCACCTATCCACAGGCGAGGAGGGCAAAAGGGCGTTTTCCCTCATCCGCCTATCTGAGACATCACGCGCAACTGGGGAATAACTTTCTTGGCCAACCCATGTCCCCAGGGCTTTTCCCACACAGCACGCACGATGATTTCCTTCATAGCCTCGTCATCAGCGCCCTCCCGCATCGGGGTCAACAGGTCGACTTCCTTGTCCCGCAACAGGCACAGGCGCAATTTCCCGTCCGCGGTGAGGCGGATGCGCCCACATCCCTCGCAGAAGGGGTTAGAGATGGTGTCGATGAACCCCAGGCGCCCCTTGGCCCCCGGCAAGCGATACGGTCGCGCCGGGTCGCGCAGGTCGTAGCCCGGGACTTCCTCCAGCGGCCCCAAGGCAGCCTCGATGCGAGCCCGCGTCTCGTCCGACGTCACCACTGCACTCTGGGCAAACTCGGCCACGCCCCCGAAGGGCATCAACTCGATGAAGCGCACTTCCCAAGGATGTTCGAGGGTCAGGCGGGCCAGATCGACCACATCCCCCTCGTTGAAGCCGCGCGTCACCACGCAGTTCAACTTGATCGGGGTAAGGCCGGCAGCCTCCGCCGCATTAATGCCCGCCCACACATCTTCGAGGCGCCCCCACCGCGTAATAGCGTGGAATTTCTCCGGGTTCAGCGTATCGATGCTGATGTTCACCCGATCCAATCCGGCCTGCTTAAGCGGAAAAGCCAACTCCGGTAGGAGAAGGCCGTTGGTCGTCATAGCCAGATCCCGTATGCCCGGTACCTGCTTGATTTGGCGCACCAACTCCACCAATCGCGGCCGAATGGTGGGCTCTCCCCCCGTCAAGCGGATCTTGTCCACGCCAAGGGAAGCAAAGATGCGCACCAGTCGGAGGATCTCCTCATCGTTGAGCAGTTCCTCTCGACGGCGGAAAGTGATGTGCTCCGGCATGCAATAGACACAGCGCAAGTTACACGCGTCGGTCAACGAAATGCGCAAATAGTGAATGTGACGGCCGTACTGGTCAAACATCGGCTCGACCATCGTGCTCCTCCCGTCTCAGGGGGCGACCGGTACCAGGGTGGGGACCTGGATCTGACACTGGCGGGCCCCATCTCGAATGGCGCTCTCGAGCACCGGCTCCTTCTTTCCCCCCAGAAGGTGGAAAATCAAACACACATCCATGCGACACAAGCGCCCATGCTGAGCAATGAGCCCCGCATAGGGACAATTTACCAGCGAGATAACGGCTCCCTTTTCGCTCATTTCCCACCGAGCCATGTAACCCCGCTCGTTCAGAAATGCCACGACCTGATCGAGCAACGCATCCTCGGGCCCTTTCAGCCGCGCTTCGCGGGCAATGCGCTGAGCCACCCGTTCCAGAAACGCGTCCACCCGTTCGGCAGGAAAGTCTTCTTCCAGGACAGCAAGGAGGTGGTGAAGGACTTCCTCGTAGTTCTTGGGGAAGACCAGGATGGCTTCGGGGGTCAACGCGTACACGTGTTGAGGACGTCCCGCGCCCCGCCGCCGTCTCACGCCATCGACCCGAATGAGTCCATCGCCCTGGAGGATGTCGAGGTGATGGCGCACAGAGACCGGAGCCATGTTCAGTGCTTCTGCAAGGTCGGCAACGGTCGCCTGGCCCCGTTCTTGCAGAATTTGCAGGATGCGCTGACGGACATTTTGCATGACAGCGAATTCTCCAGTCCACTCCACCAGGGGCAACGCACGCAGGTCCAACTGCTTGGATTTTATCATAGCGCGGGGGCTCGGTCAATTCTTATGACCTACATCATAAAAATGAGCCACGGGAATGCAAGCGGATGGGAACCGCCGATCTTCCCCGCGGAGGAGGGTTGGGGTATACTGGGTGAGACGACGCCAGCAAAAGGGAGGTGACCTGTCCATGCCGTTACTGGGTGCACATATGTCCGTTGCCGGGGGCGTGAGCAAAGCCCTGGAGCGTGGAAAATCCATCGGGTGTGACACGATCCAGATTTTCACCCGCAACAACAACCGCTGGGTGTCCAAGCCCATTCCCCCCGAGGAAATCGAGCGATTCCACGAACAGGTAAAAGCCACGGGCATTTGGCCGGTGTTCTCTCACGCTGCTTACCTCATCAACCTGGCCAGTCCCAAGGATGATTTGTGGGTAAAATCCATGGAGGCCTTCATCGACGAACTGGTGCGGGCGGAGAAACTGAACCTGTTGGGGGTCGTGCTCCACCCGGGTTCCCACATGGGGGCAGGAGAAGAAGCGGGCATTGCCCGCATTGCAGCCGCTTTGGATCGGTGCCATGAGGCCACCGAAGGATTCAAAACGCTGACGTTGCTGGAAATCACCGCGGGTACGGGTGACCACCTGGGATACCGCTTTGAGCAATTGGCGGAGATTCGCTCGCGGGTGAAGCACCCGGAGCGGGTGGCCTACTGTTTCGATACGTGCCATGCCTTCGCCGCGGGGTACGACTTCCGCACGCGCGAGGGATACGAGGCCGTCATGGACGAGTTCGATCGCGTTCTGGGCTTAGAACGCCTCAAGGCTTTCCACTTCAACGACAGCAAACACCCGCTGGGCTCGCGCAAGGACCGCCACGAGCACATCGGCCAAGGCCACATCGGCCTGGACGGTTTCCGCTGGATCGTGAACGACCCTCGCTTCCAGCAGATCCCCATGGTGTTGGAAACGCCCAAGAGCAAGGACATGCACGAGGATGTGGAGAACCTGCGCGTGCTGAGGAGCCTTATAGAGTGAGGGATGGGGATGGGTGACGCCAGGTGGCCGTTCGCCCATCCCCTTGCGCTTATGAGACTTCCGCAGGTTCGACGACTTGGGCTGCGGTTGGCTCTGAGACGTTTTCCTCTTCTTGCAACAACTCCTCTTGGTTATACCACGTGCCGCACTTGATGCACTGGGCCTTCTTCTTCCCTTTAGCCACCACCAGTCCGCCACACTTGGGACATGGCACGGGCAAGGGGCGATCCCACATGCTAAACGTGCACTCTGGGTACCGAATACAGCCGTAGAAGATGCGTTTGCGCCGTGTCCGTTTCACCACCAGGTCAGCGCCGCATTCGGGACACTTCACGCCGATCTTTTCGTAGTACGGCTTGGTGTTCTTGCACTTTGGATAGTTGGAGCAGGCGATGAATTTGCCGTAGCGCCCGGTTTTGATCACCATGGGGCTGCCGCACAGTTCGCACGTTTCCCCCGCCGGCTGATCGGGCACGCGCATATCCTGCATGTTCTGTTCGGCCGCGCGCAGCATCTCGGCAAAGGGCTCGTAGAAATCGCGCACCAACGTTACCCAATCCTGCTCGCCCGATGCCACCTTATCCAGTCCCTCTTCCATCCGGGCCGTAAACCCAACCTCAAACACGCTGGGGAAGTGCTCCACTAGTAAGTCATTGACCACAAAGCCCAATTCCGTGGGCACGAGACTCTTCCCCTGTCGCTCCACATAGCCCCGCTGGCGCAGGGTGGTCAAAATGGGCGCATAAGTGCTCGGCCGCCCAATGCCGTACTCCTCAAGCGCCTTGACCAAACTGGCCTCGGTGTAGCGGGGCGGCGGTTGGGTAAAGTGCTGTTCCGGAATCAAGCGGATGAGATCCAGCAGATCTCCCACTGCGAGATCGGGAATGCGAATGCCCTCATCCTTCTTGTTGCGGCCGTTCTCCTCCTCATCCCGGTAGACGATGAGAAATCCGGGGAAGCGCACCTGAGAGCCACTGGCCCGGAAGTGGTAGGGCCGTTTGCCCTCGGCAGGCCCCGCGCTGATATCCACGGTCAGCGTGTCATAGATGGCCGGGGCCATTTGACTGGCGACAAAGCGCCGCCAAATAAGGTCGTACAACTTGTATTGCTCGGGCGTCAGGTAGGGTTTGACCTTTTCGGGCGTGCGAAAGACGGAGGTGGGCCGAATGGCTTCGTGGGCTTCCTGAGCGCCGCGAGCCTTGGTCTTGTATTTGGGCGGGGAGGGGGGCAAGAATTCGGGGCCGTGGGCTTCGGCGATGTACGCGCGCGCCTCCCGCTGCGCCACCTCGGCCACGTTCACCGAGTCGGTACGCATGTAGGTAATAAGACCGACCCGCCCTTCCGGGCCCAGGTCGATGCCCTCGTAGAGTTGCTGGGCCACACGCATGGTGCGTTGGGCGGTGAACCCCAATCGTTGGGAAGCCGCCTGCTGCATGGTGCTGGTAGTGAACGGGGGCGCGGGGCGCCGCTTGCGTTGCCCCTTCTTCACCTTTTCCACGATGTAGACCGCGCCGTGCAGGTCGGCAACGATCTTCTGCGCGTCGGCCTCGCTCTTCAGTTCAGGCTCTTTGCCGTCGATGCGGTAGAGTTTGGCCAGGAATGTGGGACGCTCGGGCTTCTCGCGGTCGGCTTGGCGCGCGAGTTCGGCCGTGATCGTCCAGTACTCCTCGGGCACGAAAGCCTGAATTTCGCGCTCTCGCTCGACGACCAGGCGCAAGGCCACGGACTGCACCCGCCCCGCGGACGTGCCGCTGCGCACCTTCTTCCACAAAAGGGGGCTCACCTTGTACCCAACCAGCCGATCCAGCACCCGGCGGGCCTGCTGGGCGTTCACCAGGTTCATGTCCACATCCCGCGGGTGTTTGAACGCTTCCTCAATGGCGTCGCGCGTGATCTCGTGGAACACCACGCGCCGCACCTTCTCGGGCGGAATGTTGGCCGCCTGGGTGATGTGCCAGGCAATGGCCTCGCCCTCGCGGTCGGGGTCGGTCGCCAGGTAGACCTCGCGCGCCCGCGCCGATTCTTCCTTCAGTAGTTTGACCACATCACGGCGCTCGCGCGGCACCGTGTAACGCGGCTGAAAGTTGTTTTCCACGTCCACCGAAAGGCGAGACTTGAGCAGATCGCGCACGTGACCCTTGGACGCCCTGACTACATAGCCCTTGCCCAGGAACCGCTCCATGGTGCGGGCTTTGGTGGGGGATTCCACAATAACCAAACGATCAATGGGTTTTCCTGAAATACGCCTTGCTCGCTTGTTTTTATTACTACTCTCACTTGCTTCCGAAGTGGCGGATTTCTTTGCCTGCTGGGGCAGATTATCGTGCTCGGGTATCCGCCCCATGCGCGTCAGCCGCGTCCCACACACGGGACAGGTCCCCCGCACCGCGGGTCGCCCGGTTGCAGTAAAGTAAGGCTCTGGGTTTTCAATGGGCCGCTTTGCCTTGCACTTGACGCAGTACGCTTCCAGCACTTTTTCACTCACGGTTCGTCCTCTTCTGCTTAGAGAGTCCTTGAGAGTCCTGACGGCACCGCCGATCTGTCAGAAGTTGTCCCCTTCCCTATTGCACGGCGCGAAATTCCATCGGGCCAACTTGGCGCACGAGTCCCTTGAGCTCCATGAGGGTTAGTGTACTCATCACTTCAGATGTCTCCAATCCCAACTCGCGCACAATCTCATCCACATGGTGCGGCGTTTCCAACAGGTACGTCCAGATACGCTCCTCCAGATCCGACTTGGGAATGTTCAACCGGGCTTCCTGCTGCTCTGCCGCCATGGTGATATCCAACTCCTCCAGGATATCCCGCACGCTGGTGACGGCCTTCGCGCCTTCCTGGATCAAACGGTTCGTCCCCACCGAGGGCCGATTGAAGATCGGCCCGGGCACGGCAAAGACCTCCCGTCCTTGCTCGGCGGCAAAGTGCGCGGTGATGAGCGCGCCGCTCCTTTCTCCGGCCTCAACGACGACGACCCCCATGGAGAGCCCGCTTATGATACGGTTGCGCGGGGGAAAGTTGGATGCCTCGGGGCGCACGTCCAGCGCGTATTCGGAGATAAGCGCACCGTTCTCCACAATGCGTTTGGCCAGGTTGCGATGACGGGCCGGGTACAGGTAGCGAAATCCGCTGCCGAGGACGGCGATGGTGCGACCACCCGCGTCCAATGCGGCCTGGTGAGCAATGCCATCAATGCCCAGCGCCAGACCGCTGACCACGGTAATTCCCTGCCGCGCCAGGTCGGCGGCCAGCACACGCGCGGCTTCCCGTCCATAGTCGGTAGGACGGCGGGTGCCCACCACAGCCACTGCCCACTCATCCTGGGGCAACAAAGAACCCCGCACATAGAGCACCGGCGGCGCGTTGTAAATCTGGCGCAATCGGCGGGGATAGTCGTGATCCTCCCAGGTCATCACCCGCACGCCCCACTTCTCCAAGCGGGCCATCTCCCGATCCAGATCCAGACGGCCACGGGCAGCGAGCAGGTTTTCCAACGAGCGCTTGTCCAACCCGGCCTCGCGCAATTCCGCGGCCGGCGCGCGCCAGGCGTCCTCCAGGGAGCCAAAGTAGTCGATGAGCGCGCGCACGCGCGCGGGCCCAATACCCCGCACCATGTTGAATCCCACCCAATACTTGCGATCACTCACCGCGCTTCCCCTGCTCCTCGATCAACCCGGGCAAAAGGTGGACGGTCATGCGCTCTCCTTCCAAATCGATTTCGCGGATGACCTCTTCAATGGCCGGCAATAGGACTTCACCTTTCGGGCCAACGACGACATAGACATCGTTCGCCCCCGTGTAGATAATGTGGTCAACCACACCCAAATACTCTCCTGCCTCCGTCCACACCTCCAGGCCGACGATCTCGTGCTCGTAGTATTCCCCCTCTTCCAGGGGCCACGCCTCCTCAATGGGCACGTGGATCCAGGCCCCGCGCATCCGCTCCGCGGCTGTGCGGTCAACGATCTCGCGGAATTTGATCAGCAGGCGCTTCTTGAAGGGGCGCACGCGCTCAACCGTCATGGCGACTTTGCGCTCCCCCACCAGGAAGCGCGCCTCCGGAACGAAGCGCTGGGGGAAGTCGGTGTGAATCTCGACCTCCACCTCCCCGCGCACCCCGTGAGGAGCCGCGATTCGCCCCACAGCCAGATAACGTGGCTTGCTCCGCCGCTTCCGCTTCTCCATAGCCTATCACGGGCGTGATGTGTGATGCGTAATGCGTAATGCGTGATACGTGAGATGCTAGGTCGTGCGTGTTTGGAGCCGGGTGTCATCAACGGCTCTCGCGTGGAAAGCAAAGGCGGAGGATATACTGTGAGTATCCTCCGCCCTGTTCCATTTCCTCTATCTGTCGTTCAGATAAAGGCTTCCATACCGGCGCGGAAGCGCGCGTGGAGCGCTAATCGCCGATTTCCAAGCGCACGCGTTTGCCCTGTCGAGCGCCGGCCACGTGGAGAAGCGTGCGCATCGCATTCGCCACGCGCCCTTCACGCCCGATCACCCGCCCCATGTCTTCCGGCGCCACATAAAGGCGCAGGGTGATGGTGTTTCCCTCTTCCACTTCTTCCACACGGACTTGAGACGGATCGGTCACGAGAGATTTGGCAATGTATTCAACCAATTCTTTCATGGAAGCCCCCTTTCATGGATCACAAGACATATCGCAAACATGGGAAGGTCGGGGGCTCCTCAGTCTAACACGCCCACCTTGCGCAAGAGTCGCGCGACGGCCTCGGTGGGCTGTGCGCCCTGAGAGAGCCAGTACCGCGCGCGTTCCTCATTCACCCGAAAGGTGGGAGGATTCGTGCGCGGGTTGTAGAAGCCCAAAATCTCGATAAAGCGACCATCTCGTGGCGCACGGGCATCCGCCACCACAATGCGATACGAAGGTTGATTGCGTTTTCCCTGACGACGAAGTCGGATGCGTACCATAGTTCGTCCTGTTCCTCTCCTCTATTTTGCGAAATGATCACAGGCCGGGGAACCGGCCACCAAATATGTTAACAGGGAACCGTCCCTTGCGCAATTGCTTCATGAGTTTTTGCACCTGGCGGAACTCGCGCAGCAACTGATTGACCTCTTCTACGCTTGTACCGGAGCCCCTGGCAATGCGCCGCTTGCGCGACGCGTTGATGATGCGCGGGTTGCGGCGTTCTTCCGGGGTCATGGAAAAGATGATGGCCTCCACCCGCTTCAACTGCTTGTCCGTCATCTCCGCAGGCAATTGCTTTGCCACCTGGTTGAACCCGGGGATGAGTTCCAAGAGTTGGGAAAGGGGCCCCAACTTCTTCAATTCCTGCAACTGTTCCAAGAAATCCTCTAACGTGAACGTCCCTTCCAGCAGGCGCTGTTCGGCCTCCAGGGCCTTCTTGCGATCCAGTTCCCGCTCGGCTTTCTCGATAAGGGTGAGGATATCCCCCATGCCCAGGATGCGGGAGGCCAACCGGTCCGGATGGAACACCTCCAGAGCGTCGAGTTTCTCGCCGACACCCAGGTACTTGATGGGGACACCCGTAACTTCACGGACGGAGATGGCCGCCCCCCCGCGCGCATCACCGTCCACCTTGGTGAGGATGATGCCCGTAAGGCCCACCCGCTTGTTGAACTCATCCGCGACCCGCACCGCATCCTGGCCCGTCATGGCATCCACAACCAGGAGAATTTCCTTGGGCTGGGTGCGGTCGCGAATGGCTTCCAACTCGGCCATCATCTCGTCGTCGATGTGCAGGCGCCCCGCGGTGTCCATGATCACCACCGTGTAGGCGCCCCGCCGGGCCTCCTTCAATCCCCGCTCGCAAATGTCCGGTGGTGGGGGGTCTGTGCCCTCGCTGTACACGGGCACCTGGATTTGCTTGCCCAGGATCTCCAACTGTTCCACCGCCGCGGGCCGATAGGTGTCCGCAGCAATCATGAACGGGCGGTGCCCGTCCCTGCGCAACTTCAACGCTAACTTGGCGGCCGTCGTCGTCTTGCCCGATCCCTGGAGCCCGACCAGCATGATGACGTGAGGCGTGGGGCCGGAAAGGTTCAAACGGCCCGGCTCGCCCAGGGTGTTGATCAGTTCCTCATGGACGACTTTGATCACTTGCTGGGCAGGCGTAAGATGACGCTGGGCCTCCTGGCCGATGGTGCGCTCGCGCACGCGGCGAATGAAGTTCTTCACCACCTTGTAGTTGACATCGGCCTCCAGGAGCGCGATGCGCACCTCCCGCAACGCCGCGTCAACATCCGCCTCGGTGAGCACACCCCGACGCCCGATCTTGTCGAAAATGGCCTGTAAGCGGTCGGACAGCGAATCAAACATGCTCTTACCTTAGATCTTCTTTCCCTTTACGTTTGAAGCCCAACGGATTCTATTAGAGACAACGGCGCCCGTCAAGTTTGTTCGTAAAGTCCAGTTTCCATCTCTCCGGAAAATCTACGCGGAAACGTGCACCTGCTCCAGATGCCACAGGGCCCACAAGCCAAACAGAGCGACGAGTCCCCCAAGAACATAACCCGTCAACTTGTCAGCCTGGGCAACGAAGAGGGCCAGTTCCCCCGTCACGCCCGCGGCCAGATAAAGGGCCATGACGGCCTCCCGCTGGGTCAGCCCCATGCGCACCAGCCGATGCGAGACGTGGTCCTTGCCCGGCGTGGTCAGGGGATTCAAACCACGCCGCAGGCGAGAGATAAACACCAGTACCGTATCGAAGATGGGCACGGCCAATACCAGCACAGGAACCATCCACGTCACCGCCGGGATGTTCTCGGGAAAGCGCAATTTGATCCCCAGCGCGGCAAGCAGAAATCCGAGGAAAAGGCTACCGCTATCCCCCATGAAGATGCGGGCCGGGTTGAAGTTGTACAACAGGAAGCCCAAGCACGCGCCCAACAAGGCGGCTGCCAGCGCCCCGACCAGGTACTGCCCGCTCATCGCCGCCAACAGGGTGAAGTGTCCGGCCGCAATTGCAGCCACCCCTCCGGCCAACCCGTCCATGTTGTCCAGCAAGTTCAACGCGTTGGTAATGCCCACCATCCACAGAAGGGTGACGGGTATATTCAGCCAGGGGGTGCGAAAGGTCTGGACCTGCACGCCGGTCGCGATGAGAAGGATGGCCGCGCCTACTTGCACGGCCAGTTTCACACCCACGGCCAGATGCCGTCGGTCGTCCCAGAGGCCCATAAGGGAAACCACCGTCGCGCCGACGAAAATGCCCACCATCTGACGCACGTAAAACCGGTCGCCAAAGAGGACGAGGGCGACCACGAACGCCAGGTAAATGGCCAGTCCACCCAGCAGGGGGGTCGGCACTCGGTGAACCTTGCGCGAGGATGGGCGATCCACCCAGCCCAGGCGGGGAGCCAGCCGCCGGAAGACGGGAGTTGTCCCCGCGGCGACCAAAAGTGCACTCAGGGCGATCAGCACTAACGGGAGCAGATTCAATGTGCTCATGTTCACGTTAAGAGAAGGGGCGCTGCCGGGCGGTGCAGCGCCCCTCATCGAGGTACCCGCCCTATTTCTTCTTGACGATAGGCGGCAATGAGGGGCGGGGCACTTTCTTCTTCAGACGATGCGTCCACGTGTACAAGGGAATCAACGCCAACGTCGCCTTTTCGGAAAGGGCCACGCGCGCGTTCCAGGCCTGGGTGCGCACTCGGCGCAAACTCGACTGCAACCGCTGCGGGATGGGCCAGTCCTCCACCAGAATGGCCGCGGTATCCGTCTCGACGGGCTGCCAGTGCCAGACAACCGCGCCCCAGGTCAGGCCGGCACCGAACCCCACCATGACCACATTATCCCCCGGCTTGATGCGCCCCTGCTCGAGCGCTTCAACCAGAGCAATGGGAATGGATGCCGTCGAGGTGTTCCCGTAACGGTCGATGTTCACCATCACCCTGTCCATGGGGAAACCCAACTTCTTCGCTGCGTACTCGATGATGCGCAAATTGGCCTGGTGAGGAATGAGGAGAGCGATGTCGTCGGGGGTTAGACCGGCCTGCGTGATCACCCGTCGGGATGCTTCCGTCATCACGCGGGTGGCAAAGCGAAACACGGCCCTGCCGTTCATGCGAATGGTGTACAGTTTCTTCTCGATCATCTCCATGTCCGGGGGATGGGCGACCCCACCCGCCGGAATCATGAGGGCGTCCCAGTCGCGACCGTCCGCGCCCAGTTCAAAGGACATCAATCCACCCGGCGTTTGGGAGGCTTCCACCACGACCGCGCCCGCCCCATCCCCAAAGAGCACGCACGTCGTCCGATCCTCCCAGTTCACTGCTTTGGAGATAGTTTCGGCGCCAATAACCAGAACTCGATCATAAGCGCCGCTGGCAATGAACTGGTGGGCCACAACGAGCCCGTACATGAATCCTGTGCACCCGGCCACGAGCGCGAAAGCGGGCACGCCAACTGCGCCCAGGTCGGCTTGAATTTGGGTCGCCACGGTGGGGAGCAGGTGATCGGGCGAGGATGTGGCGGCAATGATCAGGTCCAGGTCAATCGGCTCAATGCCCGCAACCTCCAAAGCCCGCCGGGACGCGGCCACTGCCATCGTGCGAGTCGTTTCACCGGGCCCGATGATGCGCCGCTCCCGAATGCCCGTGCGCTCCACAATCCACTTGTCGCTCGTGTCCACCATCTTTTCCAGGTCGAAATTCGTCAATCGGCGTTCGGGAACGTACATCCCCCATCCGGTGATGCGACTGTAACGCTGCATTGTTTTCCTCCGTGGGTTGGTATTCCTGGACTTTTGATAAATGCCTGACGGACATGAGCAAGGAAGGAGGGTGGGAAAAGAGGGAAGGGAAGAGAGTCTATATGTTGTGGCTCGGCTTTGCCGAGCCACAACATATAGACTTCCCCTTTTTCCTTCCCCTGCCTTTCTCCACACCTTGGGACTTTGTCGAAGGTCCAAGGTATTCGTTCAAGCGCAGATGTAAGTGAAAAGTGAAAACAGGATGCGCTTCTTTTATGCCGCCTGGGAGCGTCTGTGCAGGTAGTAGCCCACACCCCCGGCCAGGGAAACCAGGGACATCACGGCCCCCCAAACCCAATAAGACCGCAGGGAGCGGTGCAGAATAGTACGGTACAATGCACGACGACGCATGTCCCGCACCAGTTGGGTCTTCAAACGCTGCCGGAATTCCGGGCGGGGCGAAGTCGGCCGTAAGGCATCGCGCAGGCGCTCCGCCGTGTCCATCAACCCTATCAGTTCGAATTGGCCCAGGGCCAGGACGCGCGCTTTTTGCCGCTTGGCCTCATCGTCTTCTATCAGCGCCTGGGCGTGTTCGTCAAGAATGTGCACCCACATGGACTCCTCCTTATTCTACAGGACAGACCACAATACCCAAGGCTCCCGGCCCAAAGTGGACGGCAATGGAGATGGCCAGGGGAAGCACCATGTCCATCACCACGTTCAGCCGCTCCCGGGCCATCGCCAGCAACTGTTGGGCAGTCTCCGGGCTGCGCGCGTGGGCGATGGCCAGGCGCACCGGCCGGTCCCCAAATTCTTCGGCGACCAGGTCGGCCATGCGTTGCATGGCCCGCGTCCGGGTGCGCACTCGCTCCACCGGCACGAGAAGCCCATCTTCCACCGTAATGAGCGGTTTCATGCGCAACATGGAGGCGACCATGTGCTGAACAAACGTGATGCGTCCGCTCATCTGGGGGAATTTGAGATTGTCCAGCATGAAGTAGATACGCGTGTGGTCGCGCATCCAGGCCAGGCGCTCCAGCACCTCCTCAATGGCCTTGCCTTCCCTTGCCATGCGCGCCGCTTCCATGACCATAAAACCGGCGCCCGCCGATCCGGACAGGGAATCGAACACCTCCACCCGAATTCTATCCCGGGCCATATTCGCCGCTTGCAACGCGGACTCATACGTGCCGCTCAACTTGGAAGAGATATGGATGGAAAGAATCGCTTCGGCTTCCTCCTCGGCCAGCGCGCTGTACACCTGAAGGAATTGTCCTGGAGCCGGTTGGGACGTCTTGGGGATGATGCCCTTTTCCTCAATGAGCCGGTAGAAATCCTCCTCGCTGATGGTCACCCGGTCGAGATAGGTCTCATCGCCAAACTGGATGCTAATGGGAACAACGCGAATGCCGTACCGCTCCACCACCTCCGCAGGCATGTCCGTAGTCGTGTCGGTCACAATGCGCCACATCAACCGTTCCTCCGCTGTCGTAACTGACGTCGCAAGGAAACCAGTGTGCGGTGATACAGGGATTTGATCGCGCCTTCCGTGCGCCCCATCACCTTGCCGATCTCCGCGTTGGGCAGCCCCTCCACAAATTTCAAGTAGAGCAAGAGTTGTCGTTCCGGGGGCAATTGCCGCACCGCTTCCAGAACCTCCTCCCGCTCGGCCAGGGCCACGACTTCCTCCTCAGGATGCGCCCACTCGCGCACGGGATCACCGAGGCCGTCCAAGGAAACTTCCCGGCGTCGGGAGCGGTCGCGCTTCCAATTAGCCAACATATTGTGAGCAATGCGATAAAGCCAGGCCGAGGGCGGCACCCCCCGATCCTCGTACAGGTGAAGGCGCTCCATCAAACGATGAAAAAAGCGGGATGTGAGTTCCTCGGCGTCATCGTGATTGCCCGTTCGATAGTAGAAGTACGCGTACATGCGATCCACATACCGCTCGTACAACTCAGCAAAAGCCTCCGGATCGTGGCGGGCACGCAGAAGCAACTCCCGATCCGACACCTGGTCCCCGTTCTTCACGCCCATCTCCTGCAAGCCCGGTGCCATAGGGATAGAACACCGGTGACCGGACAAGGGTTACGATTGGTTGTGGGCATTATACACGATTTCAGAACAGGCGGGCATTTTGGGCGCGCGGCACTCTTATCTCCAGAGAAGGTTGCCCGGAAAGTACGCGCGCGCCCCCTCCAAAGCCCGGCGCCACTCCTTCTCGTCCATAACCCCCTCCTTTACAGCCCGGCGTGTTAGTTCCAACCGCACATGCCACCAGTGGGCACTGTGGGGTAAAGGGGAACGATCGAGCCAGGAGAGGGACGCACGCACCCGTTGGGCCATGTCCTCGTCCTCACGGGCGAAGATTGCCCGGGCGTTGAACAACGCGGCACGCTCGCGGGGAAGGATGCGCCAGGCGCGTTCCCCCCACACCAACGCCTCCTTCACCTCCCCTCGAGCCAGAGCCCG
>JALWHQ010000047.1 GCA_026983525.1 Anaerolineae bacterium
GCGTGCTGTCCCCTATGATGGTGTGAGGCACATCTTCGGCCATTTCATAAGCCAGTTCTACCCCCTTTTCGGCTGCACGAGGCGCCACCAGGTCGAGCGCTTCTTCAATGCAAGAGCGCAGGTCAAGGGGGTACATGGCTAGCTCCATTTTCCCCGCTTCCAATTTGGAGTAATCCAGAATGTTGTTGACGATGTCCAGCAACGTTTCGCTGCTGGTCATGATCGTGTGTACATATTCTTCTTGTTCAGGGGAAAGGGGGGTGTCAACGAGAAGGTGACTCATCCCAACAATGGCATGAAGGGGCGTCCGAATTTCGTGACTCATACTGGCCAAGAAGGAACTCTTCATGCGCGCCATTTGCTCCGCGGTCTCGCGCGCCCGCTGCAACGCAAGTTCAGCCTTCTTGCGCTCGGTCACATCCTCCAGCAAAAGGATAAGGCCTCGTACGCGCCTTCCCTCTTCAACGGTCGAAACCCGAATCCGCAGGTATCTTCCTTCCTCAACTTGTACGACAACCTCACGATGTTCTCGTACTTTCGGATGTATCTCTTCCCACAAGGGCCACAACTCCGCGATAGAACGCCCTTCGACGCTTCCTTCGGTTATGCTCAACAGGTCTCTGGCGCTCTGGTTTATGTCCGCCACCCTCAGGTGTGAATCGAGCACCACCACACCGATGTCGATGTGCTCCCACACAACATCACGCGCCAAGGGCACCAAATCGAGCAAGCGCCCGCGCGCCAAGCCCCAATAAAAAGCCAATCCACTCACAAGGAAGGCAAAGGGCGTGGGATCGAGGGGAATGGGCAAGGCTCGGGTGAGGTAGAGGAGGTTGCCCATCCACGGTGTAAGGGTTCCCACGAGCAGCGCGACGGCTTGGCGTCGATAGACGGAGTGAGAAGTCATCAAATAACGGACAATGACATACGTCCCCAATGCAATGAGGGCATACCCATACACCACATGGAACCAAAACGCAGGCCCATAATCATTCTGGAGAAGAGATAAATCACCGTAGGTGACGAGAGTATTACGTTTCCAGATAAGATGTGTTGAACCGCTGAACCAAGCGGCCCACATAATGAACAGGGGCTCAAGGCTCAAAATCAAAGCCAAACGCCACGATCCAGGGGATAAAAGCCCCGTATAACGGAGGGCGAACAAGCACCAGGCAGTGGGCACGACGCTCACACTCAGGTATTGAAAACGTGCCCAGAAGATTTTGCCCTCCAGGTCAGGAAGTATCACCTCATACACATATCCTATCACCCAGAGGGCAATGGCCATCAGTAGGACAGACATTACCCGACTGCCAGGTACTCGTTCACGCAGCCACAAAGATACAGCAGCAAAAGCAGCCAACACCGCTGTGAGCAGCAATGGGACGATGAGAAGCCCCACAATCAATGTCACGAGCCCACCTTCCCCTTCCCGTACTTCCTAACTTTCTTGACGTTTCTTGAACCCCAAGGATACGCTTTCCAAACACTCGCGATGTTGGCTATATAGTTCAGCCTCTGCATCCTCACACATTCAACTTTACCATGAAGGGCCTTCCTGCAACAATGGGATTTTCGTACTATCCTGAAAACGTGCTTGTCTTTGCACGGCTAACATTCTCCATGAGTACAATTAACTTGGCACACCAATTTCTGGGTGTGGTAACATATCGAACGTACATAGGAGGGGCTCCATCTCCTGCCTCATTTCCTGAGGTACCATGGCTGCCCCTTCTCCGTGCCGAAACTGTTCCAGGCAATAACCGCAAGAGGGAGAACAAAACACCTATGAGTGAGGCACATCAGGAAGGCCAGCCTTCACTTCGACCACAGGATGTACCTGAATTATCCTTGGCCATTCCCCTTTACAATGAGCAAGACAACGTGGAAAACGTGGTAACCAACCTTGTGGCCGCCTTAGAAGCCGCTCACGTCGATTATGAACTTGTTCTGGTCAATAACGGGTCGGAGGATCGCACAGGGGAAATCATCGAACGGCTCGCCCGAGAAAATCACCGTCTTGTTCCGGTCCACATTCCGGTAAACCAGGGTTATGGTTGGGGTATCATTACGGGTTTGAAGCACTGTCGTGGACGTTACCTGGGATATGCATGGGGAGATAATCAGGTACGGGCTGAGGATGTGGTGAAAATTTTCGATCGCCTACGCCAAGGGGACGTGGACATGGTCAAGGCGCTGCGGATCGAACGGCATGACGGCCTGCAGCGATTGATTATCACCCGCGTGTACAACACCGTTTTTCCCTTCTTCTTCCCTGTATATTCCAAGGATGTCAACGGTTGCCCCAAAATTTTTACCCGCGAAGCGTACGAGGCAATTGCCCCCAAAAGCAGAGATTGGTTTCTCGATGCAGAGATCATGATCAAAGCACACAAACTGGGTTTGCGTGTAGCGGAGATCCCGGTTATCTTTTACCCGCGCTCTTCGGGCAAATCGAAAGTGCGCTGGAAGACGGTGCTCGAGTTCGCGCTCAACATGATTCGTTATCGCTTAGGGGGAGGTTTGTAAGAATGCACGTTGAGGAGAAAAGGAATATCCCGGTGGTTATTCTGGCCGGTGGACGAGGATACCGATTGCGCGAGGAAACGGAGTTTCGCCCTAAACCCATGGTCGAAATCGGGGGACGCCCCATCCTCTGGCACATCATGAAAATATACGCCCATTATGGGTTCACCAATTTCATCATTTGCTTAGGGTACAAGGGCTACATTATCAAAGAGTACTTCTTGAATTACGAATATATGCACCGGGATTTCACCATCCGGCTGGGGCAACAAAATAGCGTCATCCTACACGATCACCACCCAGAGGAGGACTGGACAGTCACTCTGGCGGACACGGGCTTGGAAACGAACACCGGCGGCCGCGTCTACCGCATTCGCCGTTACATTCCCGGTGATACGTTCTTCATGACGTACGGCGACGGAGTGGCCGACATCAACATCGATGAGTTGCTGTCCTTTCACCGACGGATGGGCCGTATCGCTACGGTAACGGGGGTACGCCCTCTATCCCGCTTTGGGGTAGTGGAAATGAACGATGAGGGATTGGTCCAACGTTTTCGGGAGAAACCTCAACTGGACGGCATAGTAAGCGGCGGGTTCTTCGTGTTCAACACCCGGGTGTTCGATTACCTCGATGATAATGTGGTCCTCGAACAAGAACCACTGCGCCGCCTGGCAGAAGATGGTCAGTTGGCCTTGTACGAACACAAGGGGTTCTGGAAGAGCATGGACACCTATCGCGACTGGCTGGAATTCAATCGCATGTGGGAAGAGGGCAATACACCTTGGAAGGTCTGGGAGGACTAAACCTATCGTGAAATTGACTGTTACTCTGGCTCAGATCGCGCCCCGCTTGGGTGATGTGCAAGCCAACTTGAGCAAACACCTCGCGTGGATGGAGGAGTGGGGGCCCTCCAGTGACCTAATCGTCTTCCCTGAACTCTCCCTTACCGGCTACCTACTCTACGACCTGGTGCCTGAAGTTGCCGTACGCCCCCACGATGAGAACGAGCCCGTATTTCGTGCCTTACGCGAGGCCTGTGCCCAATACAACGTGGACGTTGTGGTCGGCTTTGTGGAGGAGGACGAACGCCACCGGTTTTACGCGGCCGCGGCCTACATTCACCGAGGAGAGATTCTGCATGTGCATCGCAAGGTATACCTGCCCACGTATGGCCTGTTTCAAGAGGGCCGAGACTTAGCTCACGGTGACAGTGTACGCGCGTTTGACACGCCCTGGGGGCGTGCTGGGATGCTCATCTGCGAAGATTTCTGGCATGCCAGCCCACCTTACCTCCTCTGGCTGGACGGTGCGGAGGTGCTCATTCACCACTCGGCCAGCCCAGGCCGTGGCCTGACTCAGAAAGGGAAATTGGACAGCAGTCGCTTTGTAGAGGAGGTCAATCAAACATACGCTGCGCTGTTCACTACGTATGTCCTTCACTGTAACCGGGCGGGCATTGAAGATGGCATCAACTTCTGGGGAGGCTCGGCTATTTATGGACCGGATGGAAGCGTATTGGGACAGGCTCCTTATTTCGAGGAGGCAGCACTCCAAATTGAGATAGATCTGACCGAAGTGCGTCGTGTGCGCCAACGTCTTCCACTTCTACGTGATGAACGTCCCAACCTTGTAATAAAGGAATTACAACGCATTTTGTACACTCACCACCTTCTGCCCTCCCATAGGTCTAAAGTATCCCCATAAAACCCAATCCGCCGAACGGCCAGATGATGCAAGACCGGAGCATGTGAGGACCTAAACCGTTCTATACCTCTACACGTCACCTTCTACCCCTTCCTGTTCGTGGGTTCCATCCCACACGCGCCAGCACAGTTCTTAACTACATCTTAAAGAGAGAAGACTTGACGAATATCCTCGCTATTGCTATAATGGATGTACCCACATAGTTAACATACCCTCCTGTTTTTCACCACTTACGAGGGGATAAGGGCAAAGAAGACTCATACTTATCTTGTTTCTAAGGTAATATGTAGATATATCCACTACAGATGGTGAAAGGAGGTGGGGAGGCAGGACAGCAACGCCTAATTCTTTCCGTAGCGTTCGAGTAGTTCAGCCCTTGCACACAGAGATGCCTCCACGTACCCTCTTCCGGTTTGATGGACAGCACGGCCACTTGCGGGGTTAAGTACACCCATCGCATCCACGAGTTGAACAGCCCGTATAAGGAGGGAAGTATCATGAATCGTCAGGGCTTTGACGTGTTGCTCAGGAGCACCTTGATAACCGTTGGTGTGATTAGTGGTGTGCTTTGGGGAGTGGATGCCGCAGCCAAAAGTGGGAACTCGTTCGTACTCATCGGGCACCAATTGACCCTGTGGCCGTTTGTGGTTTACTCGCTTACCTTAAAGCGTACCCTGGACGGACGGATGAAAGTGACGCTCTATCCAAGCCTTCAAATATTATGTTGGTTTGTAGAGATTGTGGGTATATACATGGCTACCAACGGATGGACGTTCTTTTATCCGACTCCCTGGCCGTGGGTAATATCCACAATAATGATTACAGTAGCAAGTCGGGACGGGTGGCAGTGGCTGTGGGGTCATACATTGAACGCACTGAAGCGCCATACAAGTTGAGGAAGCCCAAAATCCATACCGCCCCACCAGACGCCCACTACTGAACAACTTCGCCCCCGAACGACTAAGTGAAGGAGCACATACCATGAAGATGGATTGGCATGAACTCCACCTTGCCATTAAGTCCTCTTATGCCGTATTACTGGTGTGGAGTACGCTTCCTTATCTGTGTGCGTCATCTCGCCCTCTTGTGCCGGTGGGATTGTTCTTCCTTGTGTTCGTAGCCTTCACGTTGATCATGGCTACACGTATGCCGTCCCCATCCCCCAAGACATGGTACGCAGATATCTCTCCGAGATACCAAGCCATCCTGTGGGCCATTACGCTCCTGGGATTGCTCGTTGGGACGAGGGGATTACAGGAGTTCTGGCCATCGTTGGGGTACTGGTTGTTCCTGTTCGGTATCCTGACCTGGATATGTCGGGATGGTCTGGTGTGGGCCTACAAGGGTATGTTTAGGACCAGAGGAGGTTAGCGTGTATATGAAGGAGGACAAACTGGACGCGAACAAACGCGCTGTTCTCTCGAGATGGTTTTTTTACATAGCAATAGGAGGGCTTTTGCTCGTCCTCCTGGGAGCACTTGCAAGCCGCAATGAGGAAGATATTGTGAAGGCCCTCTGGCTCCTGGGTGGGTGGTTGGTGATCGCCAAAGCGGCCATCGGGAAAAGTCGCTGGATACAATGGGGCTTCTTTGCGTTTTGGCTGGGTGGGTATATCGTGGGGTTCCCCTATGCTTTTCATGGACGTATTACGTGGGGCGACCTATGGCCGTTTGTGGTAGGCGGGATATGGGTCTTGCTCTTTGTCGCCTTGGGGCTTTTGGGGATTAGGATCTGGGCTTTGAGAATGAATAAGCACAACAAAGGGAGGAACATTCTATCATGAAGCAACGTCTGACATTCCTGGTGGACATGTTCACCAAATCTGTAATGAGGACGAGGACTGTACATGCAATCTTGCTCTTCATATTCGCTGCTCTTACAGGATTGATATTACACGGAGATCGCATACACTATGCGTTGAAGAGTGCGCCCATATATGAGCAAATATCGGAATTGCCTCATTATGTTGTGTATTTCGCGATGATAATTTTGGGTACCACTATTGTGGTGTTGTCGTGGCTTTCGGCTGTAAACGTCGTGAATACGGGCATAGACGATAATATGGCGCATGTCAGGTCAATAATGTTGCTATTGTCTATCTCGTTTATCGTCTATAGTGCATTATATTTTGTCGTGCCTACCATTAGTCACGTGATATCGGAAGTTGTACTATTTGTATCGTTGTTTCTATTTTTATTGGGCACAAAAAAGTTCTCCGCGGTCAGGGCGGCTGGAACAATACTGATGTGGCACATTTTCGTGTTGCTATATGGAGCGATTTTCAGCATGTTTGTAGTATTGCCCATCATGAAGTTGGCTCTTCTTGGGTAGAGATATGCAATGTTTTAGGCCCTTGAAAGAGTACCAAATGCGCCATATGAACACGCCGGAGACCTTGATTAGTACCCTTGTGAGGGTTCGCCATGTGCATTTGAGCAAAGTCATCGACCACGCGCCGCCCCCCCGTATCCGAGTCGTCTCGATACATGGAGGGTGAAAGGTAATCATGAAAAAGTATGCGGCCCTATTTAGTCTTGTCATCGCGGCGGTCATCCTTGCAGGATTTGTGGCTTATGGTAGGACGCGTGCCACCAACGGCATACACGTCGTAGTGCAAGACATGGGGAAAATCAGAGGTAGCGATGTCTATAAGGCGATGTACTTCAACAATGGAAGTCTAATGGAAGAGGATATTATAGTCGATATGGGTAATTGGGCAGTCATAGCGCGCCGTGATGGTAATAAATGGCACGTGAACGTTGGTGTTGACTTTACAAGAGAAGACGCAGATAAATTCCTTGTAGATTTCAACCAAATGTTGGCCATGAAACTTTTCCCAGACGACAACACTCCCATATACGTGACCGTCATATTCTCAGACTCTGTTCCCATAGACGAATTTTCTCATTTAGTGAATAGATCCGGATTTAGAGTCGTCCGTTACGATATTAGAGGATATGAAAAGGATGGTCGTCCTGTAACCATTGGCGGAGGTCCATTGGGAAGTACACTGATACCTGAGCAGAAAATTCACCAGTTTGAGGAAATGAGCTCCAAACGAGGTAGTCCTTTCGTGATAGCAGGTATTATCCAGGCTGACGGCTATCTGACACTTGATGGATACGAGACTCTCATGAATTCCGGGCGTGTACGGTTTGTAAACGTAATGCGCGTTTTTGCAAAACAAATAGCGAAAGATTATTTGGGAATAAACGTTGCAGTAGAGGACATCACGGGCCCCATGCCGTATGTAGATCCCAGAAAAAGATAGTGATTAGGCAATACCTCACTACCGTACACATTTGTTCACTTCTACACATTCAAGCCGTCAGGGGGACAGGTAAAGTGGGCAAAAGGCCCTTTGGGATGGGGAATCCCTCCTTCAAGCAGTAGGACAGGAGGTGCAGGCCCAACTGAAAGAGGCTCAAATCATAGCGGTCGCCACGATGGATACGCCGTTGCTACGAGGGCATCGAGGCATGGATACCCAGGTACACCACCCAGATGTAGACCTGGGCCGTGGCGATGAGCAATGGCCAGCCCCTTTACTCAAGTGCACATGATCGGCGATAGATGTCGCTCATGGTCATTCTCGTGGGGATGGTGTTTTCCTGTAAGCCAAAAAGGGGTACCATGAGCGATGTCTTTATTTCACACCGGACTCGTAGCACAAATCTTCTGTACGGTAGTGAGGCAGCCATTGGTTTACTCCTGATAATGCTTTCTCCTACTATTAGACCAATGGCCTTTCCTTGTCCTACCTTGAATAAATTGAACCAGTCTCCAAGCGGGCAGGCCCGTTGAAACGTTCGATTCCGCTTGTGGTATAATAGAGTGACTCAACCGTTGTGAGCCTTCACCTTGGTCGGTTGTCACGGTGTTACCAGGCCATTATAGCAGGGATTCCACCGAATCGTTGGTAAGCTTTTTCGTAAGGCGAGGAGGGCCACATGGCCGGACAAAGGTTATCCCCCTTTGCCCAGGATCTGCTTGACAATTTGAAGGTCAAGAAAACTCACCTGGCCGTCTTTCGTATGTGGTGTGAAGAAGAATCACCCCCTGAGTGTCAGGAAGTCATTAAAGATGTCATAGAAAACACCCAGCAAATGATCGACATCCTCGAGGAGGCTTTAAAACGGGAGGGAGTACGCGTTCCCGACGTTATCCCCAATCCCGACTTCATCGCCGAAGCGAGAAAACAGCCTCACAGTAGAGCCCGCTTAAATTTCGCAGAACAATTTTTGCGACGCTCTCTCGCCTGGTACGAAGAACGCATTTCGCGCTTGGAAGAGGGACGAAAGGAACGGGAAATTTGGGACCAGTTATTCACACTGGAAACGAACAATTGGGCTGCAATTGAAGACTATTTAAGCCCATGAACCGCTCTCTCACTAAATGGATGCACACGTGGGTGAACCCAGGCACGCCTTATACGAGTGCTGGTCACTCAAACTGAACGCTACTCCCCTTGCTCTCTTGGTGGACTGGATTCGACGTCCCGGACGTCGTCCTTTCGTGCGTTTAAGCGTACAAAGCGTTTTCAATCCCACTATCACTTACCATGAAGGCTCCTATTCCTCACCACACGGTACTTGGGTGTGTATCGAAAATGCCACCCTGGGTCCCACATACACTCGCGGAGAATTTGAAGACCTGACATGGGATCTGCACATTGAGCCGGTCGTCGGAGAGATGACCCCCTTAAAACGTCTGGGGGCCATCGGGCGAATGCTTCCCCTTTCTTTTCGCGTCGAGAGTTTACCCGCAGTGAAATTGTGTGGGCGCGTGACATTCCGAGGGAACTCATGGGAGGGCGAGTCATGGGGGGCCATAACTCATGGCTGGGGACACACTCGTCCCCACCACTGGTTCTGGTTGCAAGCCCCCATAGATCCACACACCCACACCTTTGTCGAAGTGCTCATTGCAACTCAACAAGTTTGGAAAGTGCCCTGGCCACATATACGGGTGGGCTATTTCTGGTTGTCTCATGAAGGAAAGGAAACATTCATTCTCCATCCTTTTACCGGACACATTTCCCTCTGGGGACCTCCGGACAACGTCTTACTGCGTGCTGTACCCTGGCACGGGGAAGGATACGCGGTCCGTTGCAGGGCCCACCCCAAAATTTGGCAGAAATTGGACAATGACATCATTAACACCCTAACCGGCCAAGCGCGCATCCTCGGAGTAGGGGACTGCTACAGTTCAGCGCGCATCGAATGGCGCCGTCCACCAATATACTGAGCCCAGCCGACGACAAATACAGCACATATCCACTTCTACATCACGAGTTACTGTAACCATGTTTCGGAGGTGACCATGAAACGTGTGTGCTTATCCTTTCTGGTGGGAACTTTGGCAGGTGCAGCCGTGGGTACGCTCGTGGGCCTTGTTACGGCCGATCCCAACGATCCGCGCCAGCAGACACTTCGGGAGATAGTGCGCCAAGTCTACGAGGAGGCACGTCGAGCAGCGGAGGAACAAGAAAGCCTGTTACGCGAAGAGTATAAACGTATGACGGGCCTGTAATTCTGTCTTGCTTTCCTCTTCAGCATGAAAAAGGCTGGCACCGAGGGCAGAAGTAGGTGGAACGTCCCGACAATTTCATATGCTCGATGGGCGTTCCACAAACCGGGCAAGGCTGACCTTTTCTCCGATAAACACGGCGTTGCTGCTGGTACTCACCACGTCGTTCACTGGGGGGAATATATGTGGACATAGTACTCCCCCGGGCGCGCAGCGCTTCCAACAGCACTTGGCGAATGGCCCTGTGTAAGCGTCGTACTTGTGCTTCGGTCAAACGTCCCCCCTCACAAGCCGGATGAATCCGCGCCAGGAAGAGGGCTTCATCTGCATAAATGTTGCCCAACCCTGCCACGACTCGCTGGTCAAGCAGAAGGGTTTTGATGCGTGCCCGTCGCCCGCGAATTCGCTCGGCCAAATCTTCCGGCTGCCAATCTTCAGACAAGGGCTCAGGCCCAAGATCTCCAACGACTTGATCCTCATCCCTCACCAGGTAAAACCGCCCAAATTTGCGTTGGTCTCGGTAATGGATAACACCCCCATCATCGAGGTATACCCGCGCGTGGGTATGTGCGTCTATCGGGGCTTGCGCCTGCCGCACATAAATCTGGCCGGTCATACGCAGGTGAATCAGCCAATGTTCCCCCGAATCCAAATCGAAAATCAAGTACTTCCCTCGCCGTCGGAGCGCCGTAATGGATGTACCCACAAGATGCTGAACAAAGATCTCCGGGGCAGGACGGTCGATCAGCCGGTGCCAATAGATTTCCACACGTGTGATGCGCCGGCTCGTAAGCAATGGGACAAGTTCGCGACGAACGGTCTCCACCTCTGGCAACTCAGGCATTCACCCTACCCCCGAAAACGGTGCAAAATGACCAGTAGGACAAACAGGAAGGCTAAGCCAATCTCTATAAGGCGCAATATTCCCCGAGGGGGCCACGGACGCGCGAGAGCATCGGTTTCGGAGGGAGTGACGGGAACGGTAGGCATGGGCGTAGGCACCGTTTGCTGCACAAGAGGGGCAGGGAGAGGAGAAGAAGAGGCATCGAGTTGGGAATCGGGTGTTACCGCAGAAGGGGCCACCGCTCGCGCGGCAATCGTCGGTACTTGCGTCTTCTGGGCCGCCTTGCTAACCACCGACTTTGCCGCAGGCATCTCCGCGCTCTCAAGGGTCACGACGACTTGTGCCGTGCTTTCCGCCTGTACGTGGAGAACGTCCTTTCCCACCGGAGGAGTCCCGACCATCAACACGCGAGTCATAACATCCAGGCCCAACGCCATGACCAGCATAAGCCCAACCAGCGCGGTAGCCCACCGCGTCCACGCGATAGAGTGCCCCCCTCTTGGTCGACGCCCTACATCGGCTTCGCTCAGTGTGAACGCTCGCGGAGCGGCCACACGCGGCATCGCGCGAAGCAGCATGACGGTTTGGCGAAGTCCCTGGTACGCTTGCCGACACGTGGGGCAAGAGCGCAAGTGGGCTTCAACTCGTCGACGTTCTTTTGCGCTCAGGCGCCCATCAAGAAGCAAACTCAATTGTTCATCGCTCAAATGACGTTGTCGAAAGCGCATGTCTGAATCCCCATGTTTATCGATAACCACCTCACTTCGGTAGACGATAGGCCCTAGGTAATAGTTCCCCGTAGTGAGCGCGCAAATAATCTCGTAAGCGGGCACGAGCCCGACTGAGCCGAGATTTCACGGTTCCTACAGGAATGTGCAACACCTCTGCAATCTCCTCGTAACTCAGCCCCTCTATATCACTCAACACCACCACCGCGCGGTGTTCTGGTGAAAGGTGGGCAAGACCATCCTGTACTGCCCAGTGGATTTCCTGCCGCAAAACTGCCTCCTCAGGACTTTCAACATCACTTTGCCAACGGGGAAGACGGTCCTGGTCTTCATCGTCGGATTGGGGTTCAAGGGATTGTGTGGGATAACGCGCGCGCTTTCGTAGCACGTCATAGCACGTGTTGGTGACGATGCGCAAAAGCCAAGCCCGAAAGGAGCCACCTCGGTGCTGGTGAAGGCGGCGAAACGCCTTAATGAATGCATCCTGCGTCGCGTCGGCAGCGGCGTCGGGGTCGCCCAAAAGCCGATAAGCGACATTATACGCCTGTCCCTGGTACATAAGCACCAACTGGTTGAACGCGGCCAAATCACCACGCTTGGCCGCCCTGACCAACTTATCCTCATCCACCAGTTTGTGAGGGCTCATCGCTCAACGTGCTCCACGATCCAACAGGAAGGAAACGCGCGCATACTTGACGACCTGCGTCCCTTTGGGTATACTATAGGACGGATGCCGAAGTGGCGGAACTGGCAGACGCGACGGACTCAAAATCCGTTGGGCGTTGAGCCCGTGTGGGTTCGACTCCCACCTTCGGCACCATTGGGGGGGCGGCCAATGGTCGCCCCCCCTCCTTTTGTCCATGATACATGTGGGCAGGTTTCAATACAAATACGACGAGGATAATGAGCTCTATTGACGTTGTGACCGGCGCGTTTGGATACACAGGGAAATACATTGCTCGCGAACTCATCAAACGGGGGCGACGGATACGCACATTGACAGGTCATCCAGAACGCCCCAACCCGTTTGATGTGGAAGTGGACGTTTACCCCTACGCCTTTGACGAACCCCATCGATTGGTGGAAGCCTTACGCGGTGCCGATACCCTGTACAACACCTATTGGATACGCTTCCCCGGGGGCAATCGCACGTTTGAACGTGCGGTCGAAAACACGCGCATTCTCTTCCAATCTGCACGAGAAGCTGGCATTCGCCGTATCGTCCACATCAGCATCACGAATCCATCCGAGGACTCTCCATTACCTTACTTTCGCGGCAAGGCCCTTTGCGAGGCAGCCCTGAAGGAATCCGGCATTTCTTATGCCATTCTGCGGCCTACCGTAATCTTCGGTTGGGAGGACATCCTCATCAACAACATTGCCTGGTTTCTACGTCACTTTCCGGTATTTGGCATCCCAGGCCACGGTCAGTACAAAGTACAGCCCGTCTATGTCGAGGATGTGGCCCAACTGGCGGTACAATTAGGACAACAGGAAGAGAACGTCGTCGTGGATGCCGTAGGGCCTGAAATTCTAACCTTTGAGGCATTGGTTCGCTTGCTTCGGGACGCGACAAGCAGTAGGGCAAGACTCGTTCACATATCCCCCCGCTTGGCGTGGCTTGTGACACAAATAGTCGGTTGGTTTGTAGGGGACGTCATCCTCACCTGGGATGAAGTACAGGGCCTCATGGCCAACCTTCTGGTGTCGGAATCTCCCCCTACCGGAGAAACACGTTTCAGCACATGGATTCGAAAACACGGAAGAATCTTGGGACTTCGCTACGCCTCCGAGATCGAGCGGCACTATGACGTACCCGCCTGATTAAAGAATCAGCCACACCCCAAACGAAACGCCCATTCCTACCAGGAAACCGGCTATCACATCGCCCAGGTAGTGGACCCCCACCGCGGCCCGACTAAGGATGCACCACATACTCACTCCCCCAAAAACGGGGGCCCACTGAGGAAATAACACGCTGCCCCACCAAGCGACCGTTCCCATTCGCGTTGCATGTCCCGAAGGAAACGCGTGGACGTCATATTTTTGAGAATAGAACCCACCTACTTCACGCGGTCGACTCCGTCGGACAACGAACTTGATGGTATACGTCACAACTGCGGCCAACATAGCACTTCCAACCCATTTCAACAACCCGGTGAATAGCCGTGGTTCTCCTCGCCAATACCACAACCCTATTCCCCAAAGGATAAGCCAGAGTGGGCCATCACCCAAGTGAGCCCCCAAAACAACCAGCAGTCGCGCAGGATGGTCCGTCGGAACATGAAGCCGCTCTGTAAGATGGGTATCTACCTCGTGGAGCCTGTGCCACAACCTTCGCCACATAACAACGTCCATCTACACCTCACGATCTCCAATTTGCTCATCGTCCAAGGGGAATAACCCCAACCAAAATAAGGAGCGTAATCAGGACAGGCTGATGGATGAGATACAGCAGTAGCGCATTTTGTCCGGCCAACTGAAGCCATCGAAGAGGCCCGGGAGTCTGTAAGGGAAGGGAAAACCGACGCTGTCCGCGCGGCCAAAGGAGGTGTCCAAAGAAAATACCCAGCAGAACGAGCCCCAGCCAAGGAACCAAGGGGAAATAATCAAAAGCAGGACGGGGGAACTGGGCCATCCCCACCCATTCAAGCCAAGGAGATTGATGACGCCAAGGGAAGTTCGGCAAAAGCAACAGCACACTCCCCAAGGACAAACTGAGCCAGGGGGCGCGAGCCAAGGGCCAAGCCAGGAAAATGGCCGTACCGATAAAGTGCAAGATGCCGAAACGGATGTACATCTCCGGCTGGAAGAAGTATGTCGCGATACTTATGACGATTCCCCACGTAAATATCGTAAGTGCTCTCCGATACACGGGCAGGGACGACACATTGCCTTGCCGGTGCATACGCTGATAGCGTAAGTGTAAGGAAACGCCGACAAGCCCAATGAATGTGCCGGCTGTAATCCGTTGCCATGTACGCCAGAATAAGCCATACATATCAATGGGCCATCCAGCCAGCCCCCACAGATCCCAAGCCAGATGGTAAATAACCATAAGTACAATAGCGATTCCCCGCACTACATCGACTTCCCACAAACGGTGGGCACGTAACCGAAGAACCGGACGAACACTTTGTACCAACGCGCGTCCATAAGCCATCGGTAACTGAACGAGAAACAGCGACCATTCACCAGTATACGACGTGACAGAAAACCCATTCGAGGACCCAGGAAACCTATTCACCACCTACCTCCTAAGCACGGCCATACTGCTCCAAAAGTGAGCGTTCACCATTGAATACACCGACGACAAAGATGAGGGTCACACTATAGGGATCGACGACCTCCCCCTCTTGGTAAGCCCAACCTCGCCGTAGTATAATGGAACCTGTGTGTAGGTGCCAACACATTGTAGATTGTAGGATGGTGGAGAGAGGAAGGGATGAGTCGTCTATACATGCGGACCCTGGTACTCATAGGTGGGCTATTCCTGATCATCACCGTTACGATGGCGGCATTCGTTTATGCATCGGGCAGTCGCCAAATTGAACAGGATGGCCTTGCCCGCGCGGACACGCTCAACCGCCTGGCGTTCGAAGCTCTCTACGCGTCCATGCGCCAGGGAGGAGGCCGAGAAGGAAACAGAGAGGTCATTGCCCGCCTGCAAGAACTGGGGACCTTTCGCAGCCTGCGTGTAATCAAGGGATCGCCCGTAATTCGCCAATTTGGAGCGCTTCCCGATGAATTGCCCCAAGACGAGAGCGAACGCCGCGCGCTGGCCGGAGAAATCGTGCGCCAAGTGCGATGGGAAGATGGGTATCGTGTGGTCCGTTACGTTACCCCTATACGCGTCCGTCCCGAGTGTCAGCAATGCCACGAAGCACAAGTAGGAGATATCAACGGTGCAATCGCCACAGAAATCTCACTGGCAACACACGATGGGGCACTTCGCCGACGGCTCCACGTGTTACTCGTTGTTATCGGTAGTGGACTTTTGACCCTGGGCGTGCTCATGTTCATCGGTGTACGCACGCTTGTACTGCAACCCTTACAAGAAATTCGCCAAGGGGTAGTAGCCCTGAAGCAGGGGAACTGGAATTATCGTCTGGATATTCGTACGGGGGACGAGTTTGAAGACGTGGCGCGCGAATTCAACCGTATGGCCGAACAGTTGCAACACTCTTACAAACAACTGACCGAGGCACAGGCCAAGATAGTAGCAGCCATCGAGGCATCGCAGAACCCCATCTGGGTAAGTGATGAAGAACGCCGCATCGTCATGGTAAATTCCGCCCTGGAACGGCTGGTTGGACGCTCGCGTGAAGAACTCATTGGCAGCACATGTCGCCATCTATTTGGCGTGCGCATGCGAGATGGCCGGTACATATGCGATGTCACCTGCCCATTCATCCGTCAAGACAACCCGGAAGGGCGTGTCGAAGGTTACATGCCCACCGCGCGAGGAGATGAAGCCTGGGTAGAAATCACCTATGGCTATGTCCGCAACCAGAAGGGCGACATCAGTGGTGTCGTGCACATCGTCCACGACCTTACCGAGCGAAAACGACTCGAACACCTCAAGGACGAATTCCTTTCCTTAGTATCCCATGAACTGCGTACCCCCCTACACCACATTAAGGGGTTTGCGTCCACCCTTTTGCAAACGGATGTGACCTGGGATCCTGAAACACAAAGGGACTTCCTCGAGAGCATCAATCGTGAAGCGGACCGACTGGCAAATCTCGTAGACAAAATCTTGCATTTCTCACGCTTGCGTGCCGGCGCTATGCCCCTGGAAAAAGCCTGGTGGTCAATTTGCGACCTTGTAGACGCGGTCACTCGCCACCACAGCCGGACCTACGGTCGCCACATAGATGTTCACGTGGCTGACGATGTGCCCCTCATTTACGTTGACGGGCGGGAAATCGAAATTGTGTTGCGTAATCTCTTAGAAAACGCGGAGAAATATTCCCCACCCCATGGCAATATTCGCCTTCAAGTCTGGCAAGAAGGAGCAGACGTACACTTCACAGTCACCGACGAAGGCCCGGGCATACCCCCAGAGGATAGGGAACGTATCTTTGACCATTTCTATCGGGGAAATGGGGAGCGCCATCACACCCCTGGAACAGGCCTGGGATTAGCAATTTGCCGACGAATTGTTGAAGCCCACGGAGGGCGTATCTGGGTGGAGGATGCGCCGGGTGGTGGTGCATGCTTTCACTTCACCATCCCCCTTCAGGAGGGCGAGGACGAGCCGAACGTTCCCGCCATTAAGGATATTCCTTGTGAACTCGCCAGAACCTTCGACGGCCATCACCTGTGAGGTACTATAAAGGATGTTCGGAAATTCGTTTATATTGTATCTAACATGACATATACTTACCGGGAGGGACATATCGTAAACGATGCCCCAACGTACATGCGTTCTTGTGGTTGACGACGAACCGCAGACGGTCAAATACATTACGGCCAACCTGCGTGCTCGCGGTTATGAAGTGCTCACGGCCCAAGACGGTCGAGAGGCGCTTAAAATATTTCGAGAGAATCTCGTCGACCTCGTCATCTTGGACATCATGATGCCCGGGCCGGATGGGTTTGAAGTATGCCAGGCCATTCGTCGGGAATCGGATGTCCCCATTATCATGCTCAGCGCCCGAGGACAGGAGAAAGACATCGTCCGAGCCCTGAATCTGGGAGCCGACGATTACCTGACTAAGCCCTTCGGCGTACAGGAAATGCTGGCCCGCATTGAAGCCGTGCTCAGGCGGGCATCCCGAACTACGTATACCCCACGGCCGCCTCTACGTGCGGGGGATCTGGAAATCGACTTTGGAAAACGCTCTGTAACCATCGCGGGCCAGGACATTCACCTTACTCCAACCGAATATGAACTCCTGGCTCACCTTGCCCTCAATGCCGGACGTGTCCTTTCTCACCGCACCTTACTACAGGCCGTTTGGGGGCCTGAGTATGGTGGTGAAACCGAATACTTGTGGGCTTACATTCGGCGACTGCGCCAGAAAATCGAACCCGATCCCCAAAATCCCACCTACATCCGCACGGTCCCAGGCGTAGGATACGTGTTCGTTGCCCCTGAAGGAGAGAACAAATAAGGAACACCGTGCATTATCCGCCGGCAACACAGGAGGAATTCACCTCGTACTCCTCGAGTCGCCCACCTTACCCTCGCGCGAACCGCACTCCCTCCTCCCCATGAATGTGCTGAACCCCCACAGCCCCCTTTTCGACAAGGCAGCGATTCGCCCCCCAGAAGAACCCGAAGAATTTTTTCAGGAATTTTTCAGGAGGCCGGTGCTCCTGTTCAGGCTCATTTCAGGCCTTCTTGGGTATACTTACAGTGGTGGCCTAATATCGCGCCCAGTGTACCCGGCCTGATATCGTCAGTGAATAGGCCACATGCAATAAAACTCACGGAACAGGGGAGATGGTGGATATGCTGAAGAAAGGCTTGTACGTTGTGCTGGCGCTACTTATCTTGGCTCTGGTAGTTGTTGGTTGTGGAAAGAAGGAGACGCCCACACCCACGCCGGTGCCAACACCTGTGCAGGAAGTAAAGCCAACAGAGGAGAAGAAGGCAGAGGAGCCAAAAGATACCACACAGGTTGCCATTGCCGCCATGCAGAAAGGCGGCTGTGGGGCATGCCACGTTATCCCCGGTGTGCCTAACGCTCAAGGTACTATTGGCCCAGATTTGAGCAAAATGGGGGTAATAGCAGGAGAACGGATCAAGGATCCAAATTACAAGGGCAAAGCCAAAACGGCCGCAGGTTACCTTCGTGAATCCCTTGTGGATCCCAATGCATACATCGTTCCCGAATGTCCCGGTGGCGCTTGCCAGGAAGGCATGATGCCCGCGTTCAAGGGTACACTCAGCGATGAAGAAATCAACGCCATCGTAGACTACTTGCTCAATCTAAAGGAAGGAGCCCAGGCTCCTACACCTTCTTCCCAGGAAGTGGCAGCCGCTCCTGAAGAAGGTCCTCCCCCTCTGACTGAGGAGGAATTTGCTAAAGCAAAGAAGATCTACTTCGACCGATGCGCGGGCTGTCACGGTGTGCTGCGGAAAGGAGCCACAGGGCCCAGCCTGGAACCTGAAAACACACGCAAGAAGGGCACCGCAGCGCTTGCGGCCATCATCTACGCCGGCACGCCACGCGGTATGCCGGACTGGGGTAAATCGGGCGTGCTCACCAAGGAAGAAACCGAACTGATGGCCAAGTTCATCCAGCACGAGCCGCCCGCGCCGCCCGAAATGTCCATGCAACAGATGAAAGAATTCTGGAAGGTCATCGTCCCACCCGAAGAGCGGCCCGATAAACCGCAGCACAATCGCAATTGGCAGAACTTCTTCTCCGTCACCCTACGCGACGCGGGCCAGGTGGCTATCATCGATGGCGACACCTACGAAGTGGTCAACAAGGTGGACACGGGATATGCCGTCCATATCTCCCGCATGTCCAAGAGCGGGCGCTATGTCTACACCATTGGGCGCGATGGCAAGGTGACCCTCATCGACCTGTGGCTGGAGAAGCCCGACAAGGTCGCCGAGGGCAAGGTGTGCTACGACGCCCGCTCTGTAGACACCAGCAAATTCGAAGGGTACGAGGACAAGTACGCCATCGTCGGTTGTTACTGGCCGCCGCACTTCGTCATCCTGGATGGCGCGACCCTCGAGCCCATCAAGGTGGTAAGCACCCGCAGTTACACCTACGACACAGAAGAGTACCATCCTGAGCCGCGCGTGGCCAGCATTGTGGCCTCCCACGCTCGACCTCAGTGGGTGGTCAACGTGAAGGAGACGGGCCAAGTGTGGCTGGTGGACTACAGCGATCCCAACAACCCCACCATCAAGATGCTGGAGGCGGAGCGCTTCCTGCACGATGGTGGCTGGGCGATGAAGTGGGATGGCACCGAGCGGGTCGGTTTGAGCCCGTACTTCCTGGTGGCCGCCAACATGAAGAACAAAGTCGTCGTAGTGAACACCGAGGAAGAGAAGATCGAGGCCATCGTGGAGACGGGCACCAAGCCGCATCCCGGACGCGGTGCCAACTGGGTCCATCCCGAATACGGTCCGGTGTGGGCGACGGGTCACCTGGGTTCGCCCAACATCTCTATCATTGGCGTGGATCCCGAAAACTACCCGCAGTATGCCTGGAAGGTGGTGGCTCAAGTCGAACTTCCGGCCGCGGGCAACCTGTTCATCAAGACCCACCCCAAGAGCAAGTGGCTGTGGGTAGACTTCCCCATCACCAACGATCCCAAGATGCAGCGCAGCGTCTGCGTCATCGACAAGAACACGCTGGAGGTTGCCAAGTGCTGGGAGGTCGCGGACTACGGCCGCGCGGTGCACTTCGAGTACAACCAGGATGGCACCGAGGTGTGGGTCAGCGTCTGGGGCAAGAAGGACGCACCTCCCGACCAGCAGGGTGAGATCGTCGTGTACAACGACGAGACCCTTGAGGAAGTCACCCGCATCAAGGGCTTGGTGACGCCCACGGGTAAGTTCAACGTGTACAACACGCAAAACGATATTTACTAAATGGCGTTAACGTAAGGCCGCGACGCGATGCGTCGCGGCCTTACGTTCGGCACATTCCCCCCAGTTCACGGTGGACGGTAGAGTTTCCTCTTATCGTCCATCCTCCATTCTCCAAACCAGGAGGTGAGCCATGAGTGGAACCCATTCGGAGAAACACGTTCCCCAAGAACGGGAGGAACACGTCCCTCTCGGCCAGATAGCTTTTGATCAGATCTTCCTACTTTTCCTCCTTTCCCTTGTACTGAGTTTCATTCTTTATAACGCCTGGGGACTTATGGAGTTGTTGAACGTACCGGTCGCGCCCTATTAGGTGAGCGGTCACCTGCAACGATTGATTCCCTGATCTCTACCCAGTACATCACGCAAGAAGGAGTCAACTATAAGGGTTGAGCAGGAATAGGTTCCGGGATGTCCTGGAAGTGGACGACTCGGCGCAGCAGGTGATAAAGCATGACCAGGGCTTTACGGCTAAGGATGACGAAGGCTTCCCGGGCGGCTCGGCCCTGCCGGCGGTAGTGGGTGAAGGCCTGGGCGAAGCGGTGGGTGTGGTGATGGAGGGCCACGGCCATGAGATAGAGGACATGGCGGAGCAAGGGGTCGCCCCGTTTGGAGAGGCGGCGGCGGCCCTGGAAGTGGCCGGACTGGTAGAGGGTCACGTCCAGGCCGGCGTAAGCGACGAGGGCTTTGGGGGTAGGGAAGCGCTGGAGGTCGCCGACGAGGGCGAGGAAGAGGGCGGCAAGGCGAGGGCCGATGCCGGGAATAGCGATGAGGATCTGCCAGGCTTGAGGATAGCGCTGGCGGACGGCCTGGCGCAGGAGGGCGAAGCATTGGGTGCGCAGGTGTTCGAGGAGGGCCCAGCGGTCAAGGAGGAGTTGCAGCGCCTGGGCGCGGATGGAGTCATGGAGGCCGAAAGAAGTGCGGGCCAAGGCCTGGAGGGCCGCCACGTCGAGGCGATGGCGGGGCGGGAGGACCTGGGCGAGTTCTTCGGGGGACGCTTGGGCGATGGCTTGGGCGGAGGGGAAGTGACGGAGGAGGCTACGGAGGGCTTTGGGGAAGCGGGCGTAGGCCCGTTCCAGTTCGGGGAAGAGAAAGTGGAGGAGTTGACGGACTTGATTCTGGGTACGGGTGAGTTCTTGAGCCAGGTGTTGGTCAAGGTGGGCGAGGGTGCGCAAGGGGGTGTGGTCCTGCAAGGGGGCAGGCAAGGCCTGGACGGTGAGTTGTTGGCGGAGGAAGAGGGCGAGGGTGCGGGCGTCCAGGCGGTCGGTTTTGGTGCGGCGGCGGGAGCGAGACTTGGCGAAGTCACGGACCTGGGCGGGGGAGAGGCGGTGGAGGGAGAGATTGGAGCGTTGGAGGCGGAGGAAGTGGGCCTCCAAGAGGGCAGAGTAGGGCCCGGAAGCTTCCAGGCCCACCCACCAGTGGTCGGCCTGAAAGGCGTCCCAGGTGGCCAGGAAGTGTTGCCAGCCGGAGCGGTCGTAGGAAAAGGTCTCGATGTGCTCGTGCAGGATCTGGCCCGAAAGGGGGGCGACGATGAGGAAAGCGACAGTGAAAGAGTCCTTACTCACGTCGATGCCGATGAACCCTTGACGCTCCATCGTTTCCCTCCTTCCGTTAGGTGGTCGTTGGCGGTGGCTGTTGGCCAGGGCCTGAAGGGAGGAGGTCGGAAGGGGAGTGGGCCTCCCAGACCCAACCTCCCGCTTCATGGGGGCTCTCAGACCCAAGCAACTCATAGGGGTTGTGGGGAGGCCGGAGGTGCACTCCTTGAGGGGCTCTCAGGCCCATTGTCATGATGTCCTTCCGGCCTCCTCCCCTCAGTCCCTATCTTACACATAACACGAATCCTTATAGGAGGGGAGCCATGATTGCACCACCACGTGTATGGTGGAAACCACTCGGTCAATTAGAAAGAAGTTGGCTGCTTATTGGGCTTGTATGGTGTATTTTCCTCACCGCTATGATGCCCATTTGGTTCTTTCTTGGGCGTCAGAACGTCCCTGCAACCACATATCGTGCCACACCAGAGCAATTCCAAGCACAGGTCAACGCGATGATAGAACAGTATAAAGTGGGGGAAGAACGGGGATTTCCCATCGTGGAACCCCCACCGGGCAGTGACGTGTTCATTCAGGCCCGTATGTGGCAATGGTACCCTATCGTCAAGTTAAAGAAGGGAGAAACATACCGATTGCACCTTTCCTCCCTGGATGTTCAACATGGGTTCTCCCTTCAGCCGATGAACCTGAATTTCATGGTATTGCCCGGATACGACTATGTGGTGACGATCACACCGACCACGGCGGGCGAATTCTATGTTGTGTGCAACGAATATTGTGGCGTTGGGCACCACCTCATGATCGGAAAAATCATCGTGACCGAGTGAGAAAGGAGGAGACCCCATGGCGGTTACATCCATCGCGCGAGAACGAGAACATGCCATATTCCGCACGTGTTCGGCAACGGGCCTGAAGGTCGACCTGGCTGCAGAGCGTCTGATTATTGCCAATGCCGTCGTGGCCGTGGTTATGTTGCTTATTGGCGGCATTATCGCCCTCCTATTGGCCTTGACCCGCTGGCAGGCCATTCACTTGCTCAATCCGGTGTGGTTCTATCGGCTAACGACCATACATGGCATCGATATGCTCGTCGCCTGGATTGTGTTTTTCGAAGTGGCGGGGCTGTACTTTGGTAGCACAGTACTGTTGAACGCGCGTATGGTCAAGCCTTCCATTGCCTGGTTTGCCTTTGTCCTCATGCTTGTGGGAGGCCTGATGGTCAACGTCGTTGTCCTCATGGGGGGCTCGGATGTCATGTTCACCGCCTATGTCCCCCTCAAGGCCCATCCTCTCTTTTATCTGGGATATATCCTGTTTGCTGTAGGAGCTCTTATTGCGGTTGCTCTTTTCTTCGTCAATGTCGTCGTTGCTAAAGCAGAAGGACGCTACGAAGGCTCCATGCCATTGGTCGTATTCGGTCTGGCTACTGCCGGTATCATTGCTACCTATACCTTACTCTCCGGCGCACTCGCCTTTGTCCCCGCGTTTTTCTGGTCTCTTGGCCTTGTCGACAACTATGACCCCGGATTCTTCCGTAACTTCTTCTGGAGTTTTGGCCATCCAGCCCAGCAGATCAACCTCGCGGCCATGGTAGCCGTATGGTACGCGTTGGCCTTCCTAACGGTTGGAGCCGTTCCGCTAAACGAAAAGCTTTCCCGACTGGCCTTCATCCTGTACATATTCTTCATCAACTTGGGATCTGCCCACCACCTTCTTGTGGACCCAGGCCCGAGTTTCGCGTGGAAGGCCACAAACACCTCTTATGCTATGTACCTTGCCGTCTTAGGGAGTATGATCCATGCCTTCTCCATCCCCGCGGCTTTGGAGGTTGCACTGCGACGTCAAGGACACAAACGAGGGCTCTTAGAGTGGCTACGTAAAGCCCCGTGGCGAGAGCCTGGTTTTGCTGCTCTGGTAGTTTCTATGTTTGTCTTCGGATGGATTGGCGGGGTCACGGGTGTGACCATCGGCACCGAGCAAATTAACATGCTCGCCCATAACACACTGCGCATCCCCGGCCATTTCCACGCCACAGTGGTCGGCGGAACGACCCTGGCCTTCATGGGGCTTACCTACTATTTAATCCCCCTCATCTTCCGTCGCGAACTCAAACTTAAGAAACTAGCTATCTGGCAACCCTATGTGTACGGCCTCGGTATGGCCCTGGTGTCCGTAGGCATGATTGCAGCAGGTCTCCAGGGCGTGTCTCGCCGCCACTGGGATGTGACATTCACCCAAGCGCCTTTCCAATCACCCGTCCCCGGTACGGTACACCTTGCGCTGGCCGTCATGGGCATCGGAGCCATCATTGCCATCATTGGGGGCACAATGTTCCTGCTCGTCGTACTCTCCTCCGTGTTTACCGGCAAGCGGCAGGAGGCCACCTCTGTCACATTAGTGGTGGATCCGCCTCCCTTCTTGGGCTACATGAGCGAGAAAGAGGAGAAGGATGCTCAGTTGCAACCGCGCGGTACCTTTGTGATCGTTCTCGTATTCCTCATGTTCTTCGCCGCGTATTACTTGAGCAATTGGTGGCTCTTGGGCCGTACCTGGATGGTGCGATGACGCGCTCATAGCGTGGGCGGGCTGCTCTTCTTCTACGCCCTGCGGCGTAAGGCGAACACAAGAAAGAAAACGAGTGTGGGTGCGGCGGGTGAAAACCGTCGCACCCGCACGTCTTATTCTCCCCACGCCCCTTGCTCATGCCCTCCCTCTGTCCTGCCCGGCTCGACAGGGGGAGGACTTCGTTCGGGCCCCCGACATCTGGCGGTCTTCGGGAGCCTGCCAACTGTTCCGACATTAAACAGGCCACAAATCGGCGCTTGAACCCGCCTGGAGGTAAACTCCAGGCTACGTCAGGGCAAAGCCCCCTCAAAGGGGGCTCCTGAAGGAGGCCGCTTCAGCAGAGTTTCGAACTCTTCGAGAGTTCGGAACTCTGTGCCCAGGCCGCTTTCAAAGGCGTACATCCAGACAAAAAAGGACGTGATGGCACTCATGAGAAAGCGAGCATACATTCAACGACGGTGGTTACGAACGCTGGAACGTGCGTGGACAACCCTCGAACGAGGAGTCAACACGCTAACGACCTCCTCTTATAATCCCTTTTATCATTTGGGCACACTGGCACTTTTCCTTCTGGCTGTGCTCTCGATCACAGGAGTTTACCTCACCGTGTTCTATCGGCCCGGTGCCGACAAAGCCTACGAGACGGTGGCATGGATCACCAGTACGCCCGTTGGCCTGTACGTGCGCACCGTACACCGCTACGCGGCGGACGCGCTGGTCATTGTGGTCGTCCTTCACGCGCTGAAGATGTTTCTAAGCGACCGTTTCTGGGAAAGCCGCTGGATTGCCTGGGTAAGTGGCTGGGGCCTTTGGGCGTTGATCTGGGTCATTGGCGTCATGGGTTACTGGCTGGTGTGGGATCTGCAGGCCCAGTGGATCACGGAGTTCGGCGTGCGGGTGTTTGGAAGTTCCGTCGCGTACACGTTCCTCGGCCCTCAATTGGCCGCGCGCAGTTTTGCTTTCTTCGTCATCGTCCTCTTCCTCCACATCTTTCTCTCCGTGCTCATCATACTTGGGTTCCTGATCCATATTCTGCGATTAAGCCGTCCCCGCTGGTTAGCCCCTCGATGGCTCATGGTTGAAGGATTCCTTGTCCTCTCGATAATTGCGCTCTTGCGGCCTGCCAGCCTCCTACCCAAGGCCGACTTCAGCCGGGTGGTCTCAGGCATCCCCCTGGACATGCTGTACCTTGCGTTCCTGCCCCTGTCTGAACAGTGGGGCAACACCCTCTTTTGGGGACTGGCCACAGGCCTCTTCCTGGTGGCCGTGGTTCTACCCTGGTTGTGGCCCGGACGCAGCGCCGGCCCGGCCCGTATAACCGAACACCTCTGTACCGGATGTGCCCTCTGTGCTCTAAAGTGCCCCTATGAGGCCATCGACATCGTTCCTCGCAGCGATGAAAGCGGCTTCAAATCCCTGGCCGTCATCAAACCCAACCTCTGCGTTGGGTGTGGACTCTGTATTGGAACCTGTGGGGCCATCGGTGTGGACTTGGGGGATACCCCCACCTCTGAATTGCTTCGACGCCTCTCCGAGGGGATAGCCGCCATTCGTGCGCAAGGTGAACGCCCTACGGTAATTGTGAGTTGCGAACGCCACTTGGCTTTGAATTCTCTCCCCATCCCCCAATGGGATCACGTGCCCGACGTAGCAACAACGCGCTTATCCATAAACGACACCACTGTACCTGCTGTCGTGATGGCCTTCCCTTGCACGGGAATGCTCAATCCAGAATGGGTACGGCCACTGCTTCACGACGATTCCGATTTGCGGGGAATAGCGCTCATTTCGTGTCCAAGCGACGACTGCAACTACCGGGAAGGCCCTCACTGGCTGGCTCAGAACCTGAAGTATCGCCGGGCAATCCTCAAGGGTCCGTTGTACTGGCTCGAAGCCGCGCCCGGAGATCGGAATGCGATCGTCGCTTTTCTGACACGTGTGGTGCACGGACAGACCACCCTTGTGGATAAAGCCAAGGCGCGCGTGGCAGCGATGCTCGCCAGCCTGGAACCCCGGTGGCGCATCGGCCTGCGTCCTCTGGCAACGGGCACAGTCGTCGTGGGCCTGTTAGTTGGACTGGGATTAGTCGCAACACAGCCAGTTACTTCACACCCCCAAGACACGGCTGTGGTTCGGCTACTCCTGGCCCACCCCGGGAAGTTGAAAGCCATCCAGGGAACACTATCCGAAGAGATGGCGGCCAAACTGCCGCCTGGCGTCTCTGCCGAACAGGTGTTGGGTGGGGAACGCTATCCCGTCCATCTACAATTGCGCGTGGATGGCCGGACCGTGCACGAAGGGACGTATTACCCCGGTGGCCTTCGCCACGAGGGATTGACATATGCGGTGGAAGACATAAAAATGCAAAACGGTCAACACCGAATCGAAGTACTCATGAAAGATGACGACCAAGCCTGGCGACCCGTCTTCGAGGGCACCCTACACCTGCAGAGCGGACGGGTGCTTACGCTGGTGTACGACGAGGAAAGGGGCGTGTTTCGTCCCCTGGAACAGGGCAGGTGATGAGCGGGGGCTTATCAATGGCTCCACTGAAAAAACGATAGAGGGCCCCTTGGGGAAGGAGAAGAGTTGAACTTCATCACGTTCTCGGCGCCTTTGCCACCGAGAACGTGATGAAGTTCTCTCTTTTTTCTCTACAAGCCGGCGTGCATCTTCGGCAGAAACCCGCCTGGAGGTAAACCTCCAGGCTACGTCAGGGCAAAGCCCCCTCAAAGGGGGCTCCATTTAGGCCGCTTTCAGCGGCCTTCGCCTCAATGTAGCACGGGGTCTTTAGCCCCGTGCATGCAAACGGCCGATTGTCAGAACAATTTCTCAAATCGCAATTAGCGGCCTTGGCTCCAACGTCGAGCATTGATAAGCCCTGCCCCCGGCTCGTGACTACGATTCCTCCTTGATGAACTGCGCGCGCAGGGCCTTCTTGTCGATCTTGCCCACGCTGGTGCGGGGCAGACTTTCCACGAAGGCGAATTTGTCGGGGATGGCCCAGCGGGTGATGGCCCCCGA
>JALWHQ010000048.1 GCA_026983525.1 Anaerolineae bacterium
CTGTTGGACCGGCATGGTTCCCTCCTGAGGTTGGAGTGTGATATGCACATATATTCAACCCAGGAGAACCTGCCGGTCAATTGTTTTGGGCCTCTGGGGCCTGCCCAAAAACTGTCGGGTAGTCAGGACGATGGACGATGGTCTTGACCATCGTCTATGGTCTATCGTCCATCGTCCCCTCTCACCGTCCCGGCGGGAAGAGGCCCACGACATCCCCATCCTGGATGGGCGTGTTGAATCCCTGCTGGAATCGCACATCCTTCCCGTTGAGCATGACGGTCCAGTACTTCTTGGGCGTGTAGACCCTCTCGAAGTCCGTGAGCCAGGTGGCATCCTCGGTCTTCCCCACCCACTCCCAGTCCAGGGCTTCGTCGCGCGCCTCGGGGTAGTAATTGAAGAATTTCACCAGCACATCCCCTACTGTATCTCCCTGGTCCATGCGAATGGTCATGCTCTGGCGACCAATGATCGCGCGCATTCGCCCGTAGAGATTGACCGTTACCGCGATGTTCCCCTCGTCGATGGCCCGTGCGGCCCGCGCGCCGTCCAGCATCACCTGCAACTGCATGAGGAGGTACTTGTTCCAGCCGGTGAGCGCGCGTGTGGCCGTGGCCGCGTCCAACCTCGCCTCACGATACCAACTGCCGAACGCGTCCAGAATGAGGCTCATGGTGCCCGTCACGAACATGTCGTCCACATCAATCTGACGGGGGCCATGACCCGCGTGGAGACGTCCCGCGTGATACAGGTAGCGAGCGAAGTCGTGGCTGAGATCGATGCCGATGGTGCGCGCAATCCACACCGCGAAGAAGCGGCGGCGTTCCTCCAGGTGTGATTCATCGACCTCCTGTTCCCACCCGAGAATGGAAGCCGTCTCGGGGAAGTGGCGCAGGTGATCGTACGCGGCCACTACGAAGTCCGCGGCATTGCGCAGCATGATCTCACTGGTGGCCACCATCGCGGCGATGTCGTCATCGCTCAGGTTTACGAAGCGGCGTTGTGTGTCCCACGTATCTTCGGGCGCGCGTGAAAGCCCGCGCAGTTCTAAAGGAGCTTCTACCTTGACAACTTGTGTGGGAGAAGCGGTCATAGCCGCTTGACCGTTACCACTTATCATGATGACCTCCCTTTATGCAGAGCACCGCCGTACTTAAAGGGGAATAGTCCTCCTCTCTAAAATTTAGAGAGGAGGATCATTAAAGAGGTTACATGAAGCATGGGGAAAGAGCAAGTTATGCCAACCTTCTCTACACTTTCGAAAACACAACGTCCCATTGCATCTATGTGCATCGCTCGCCCATAACACCAACCTGGGTACACAGAGAAAGATTTTTGCCTATCGCCACACGATAAGGTCGACTTGCACCTGGTGTTGGATTAACGCGTGCCCTCTGGACCGATGTGATGGGTGTACTACTACGCTGATGCCTATGAAGAATTCCCCTCGCAACGAGTTTTAGATTAGGAGGCTTTATCAAAGTGGCAGTATTCGGGAGCGATGATAGAGGCAGGAGAACGATGTCGCAAGCCCGCTCTCAATAGAGGACGCGATTTGACGGCTAAAGCAAGGGCGTATATACTATTGGTGGAAGTGAGGGCCCGTGGTGTAGATGGTTAACATACCGGCCTGTCAAGCCGGAGATCGCGGGTTCAAGTCCCG
>JALWHQ010000049.1 GCA_026983525.1 Anaerolineae bacterium
CTCTGGCATCCGTGGTCGACATGACCCGCAGAGTCGAGATCGGCGGACTGGAGCGGGACGTTCTGGAAAGGGCGAACCGCATCGGGTGAGTGCAGGTTTGAGGACGCGAGTTCGTTTCGGTTCGCATCACAGGAGTTTCGATCATGTGCCCGGAAGACATCGTGCAGTGTGCCAACTACATCTCGACCTGCATGGCACGCATCACGGCCGAAGGACTCATCCTCGAGATTGGAAGCGACTTCGACCGGTTCATCGACGCCATCGACAACCATTCCTCCAGGGGGCCCGTCACACCGAAATTCGACCCCCGGATCGAGCACCTCGGGGAGGACAACGCCTTCTGGATACTGGGGCGCAACGGCAAGGGGGAGGTGGTCCACACGCAAGCCATCCGGATCATGGATATCGGCGACGGCACCCTGGCGGAACATATCCGGGAGGAGTTTCCCGCCTACACGCCGCCGCTGTGGACGCTGGTCAGCGACATGGAACAGTACCGCCCGGGTCCGGGCTCCAACAGCATCCGCGGCGTCGCCTGCTATCATGGCGATTTCTGGCTCAAGGGCGGAAAGGACGGCTTCCGCGGGCGCGGCATGAACGTCCTCACCTCCCGGCTCGCCATGGCGATCTGCGTCATGAAATGGGATCCGGATTACATCTACGCCTACATGCACTCGCTGGTGGCCTGCAGCGGCATCGCCCCCCGCGGCGGTTTCATGCACATGGAGCAGAACAACGTCTTCTGGTCCATTCCCGGCTACGACGAGCTATTGGAGGCATGGATGGTCTGGTCGGGGCGGGAAGACATCATGCACTTCATCTCCTCCACTTCCCTGTCTCTCGCCGACCAGCTCGCAGCCTCACGCCCGGCGGAATTCGACCGGAAAAAGCGGAAGTCCGAAGCAGCCTGAGGCATTCCGCATGCCGGCCCTTACGGTACCCCGCAGGCGAAGGAAGAGCCCGCGGAACCTGAAATCCCGCGGGCCCTGCTCCCGTCCACATCCATTCTTTTTCGTGGACGCCTCCACTGCTCCTGCTCTGCCATTGCGTGCGGCGGGGCGCCCCGTCAGCCCCTGCCCCGCCGCATGGGCTGCTCACAGCCTGTAGAGGATCTGGTCCGTCCAGAAGCGCTCCAGCCGTGCCAGCGCCTTGTTGAGCCGGTCGAACTCTTCCTCGTCCATGCCCATCACCTGGCGGATGGATGTCAGCTGGCGGTTGTAGAGCTCATCCACCTTGCGACGCACCTCCTGTCCCTTCTCCGTCAGGCGCACGCGCACCGCGCGGCGATCGGTGGTGGAACGCTCATGAGACACATAACCGGCCTGCACGAGCTTCTTCAGGTTGTAGGACACGTTGGAGCCCTGATAGTAGCCACGCGTCTTCAGCTCGCCGGCGGAGAGCACCTCGTCGCCGATGTTGTAGAGCAGCAGCGCCTGAACCGGATTGATGTCCGATTCGCCGCGGCGCTCGAACTCGTCCTTCACCACGTCGAGCAGACGACGGTGCAGCCGCTCGATCAGGTTCAGCGCCTCCAGATACCGGTGCTTGATCGGCTCGTCCTGAGCCCCGTTCGTGGTCTCCTGTTTCGTAATCTGCATGTTCATCGTTCAACACCTGCCCAGTTTTATTTGCATAAGCGATGTATTTTCTGTT